>JADGCL010000019.1 GCA_015229005.1 Magnetococcales bacterium | reverse complement strand
CATATAATCTTTGTTTTGTTTTTTTTTTTGTTTTGTTGTTTGTGTTGTGTTTGGTTTTTGTTTTTGTGGGGGGGGGGGGGGGGAGGGTGGTGGCGGGGGGGGGAGGGGGCGGGTCCCCGGAGGGGCAAGGCAAGCCTGGAAGTGGGATGGCGGGGGTCGATGAATCGGCACGGGCTCGGGCGGGGGGGCACGGGCCTCGGCCTGGCGGGGACGGTGGTGCCCCGGGGGAGGCCTCGGGGGAGGAAGGATCCCCCGCGAAGGGTGGTGGTGCCGGTCGGAAAGACGGGACCGTTGCCGCCCCGCCCCAGCAGGCCGGGCCCGGGGGGAAGGAGCCCCACGGGAGGCCGCAGCAGGAGCGTGTCTATATCGACGGGGTGCGGGTGGCCCCCGGCGATGACGGGGGTCGGCTGATGGTCGCCCGCTTGCACAACCTCACCGGTCGGCAGTTGCGGGGGGCGTTGTTGGCGGTCCATTTTCTGGGGGGGCGGGGGGAGATCCTGATGACGCGCAAGGTGAATCCGCTGGTGGTTTCGGGCGGATTTTTCGGTGATCGGACCCAGCCGCTGCCGGCTGGCCGTTCGCGCGAGCTGAGCGTGGATGTTGACGGGGCCCCGGGGGGATGGCAGGGTGAGGTTGCGGTCGAATTGAGCGATCTCGACTTGGTCGGGGCGGGGACGGCGGAGGGGGGTGGAAAATGATTGCCCCCCTTCCCACCGTCACCAGAGAGAGGGTTGCCCCCGTTGCCCGGGTGACCAGGTCGTCCGGACGGGTCGAGTCATGGGATTGATTCTCGCATCGGCCTCTCCCTACCGGCGGGAGCTTTTGGGTCGGCTCAAGCTGCCTTTTACGGTGGAGGTGTCCGGGGTCGACGAAGGTCGCCTGGAGGGGGAGAATCCGGAAGCCCTGGTGCTGCGGTTGGCCCGGGAGAAGGCCTGGGCGGTGGCCGTGAGGCACCCTCGGGAGCTTGTGATCGGCTCCGATCAGGTGGCTGAGTTGGAGGGGGAGATTCTGGGGAAGCCTGGGGAGATCGCCGTCGCCCTGGGGCAACTGGAACGGGCCTCCGGGCGGGTGGTCACCTTTCTCACCGGGCTTGCCCTGGTTCAGGCCGAGAGCGGGCGTGAACAAGCGGAGGTGGTGCCATACCGGGTTCATTTTCGGAGACTTGACCGCGAACGTCTCCGGCGCTACCTGGAACGGGAACCCTCTCTGGACTGCGCCGGTTCCATTCGCTCCGAGGGGTTGGCCAGCGCCTTGTTCACGCGCCTGGAAGGTGACGATCCGACGGCCCTGATGGGGCTGCCGTTGATCCGCCTGACGGCCATGTTGGAGCGGGAAGGGGTGATGCCCTTTTGAAAGAGTGAAAGGGTGGAAGGGGTGGGGATCGACCAGGTGGTGATTGTTGGATTGGGGGGATGACCGTTGGCTTGGCGCGTTTCGGGGTGACGATGATGACGCAGGAAGGGGAGTTGGCGGGAAAGGATTGCCCTCTGGAGGTGAGGGGAGGCTTCGTGGCCCGGGAGTGGTTGCAGGCCAACCTCGACCATCCCGCCCTGCGTATTCTGCAGGTCGGAGGGGAGAAATATTTCGACCGTTATCATCTTCCCGGGGCGATTCAGGTGCGGTATTCCGATCTGGTGACCAGCCGGGATGGCGTGCCGGGGATGGTCGCCGATACGGACGTTCTTTCGGCCCTGTTTTCCGGTTTGGGTATCGATGCGGGGACCCTGGTGGTCGCCTACGACCCGACCGGTGGGTTGGACGCGGCGCGCCTGGTTTGGACCCTGGCCACTCTGGGGCATGAACGGGCGGTGGTCCTGGACGGGGGCCTCGTGGGTTGGGTCCAGGCGGGCCTTTCGACCGGGGGGGGGCCGGTCGGGGTGGAACCAGGCGCCTTTGTCGCCCGGGCGACCCCCGAGGTGACGGCCGATTGGGAACGGGTGTTGGCGGTGGTCGAGAAGAGGTTGGAGGCGGAGCTGATCGATACCCGCTCCCGCAACGAGTATGTGGGTACGACCCTCAGGGGGCCTCGTGGCCACATCCCCGGGGCCAGCCACTGGGAGTGGACCGAGTCGCTGCGCGGCCCTCAGGATCCTCATCTTCTGGATCGGGAGTTACTACTGCAGCGGTTGGCGCGGATTGGCATCGAGGACCGTGAGCGGGAGATGATCCTCTATTGCCAGACGGCGCATCGGGCAGCACAGAGCTGGCTGCTCCTTCGCCACCTGGGCTTTCTTCGGGTCCGTCTCTACGACGGCTCGATGGCGGAGTGGGGCGGTCGCGGTCTGCCGCTGGTCGCGGGGGAGTTCCCCGGGTGAGCGGGTTTTTCGGGAAGGGGCCTGTTGCGGAACGGTCGTGGATGGCCTTCTGCAACAGGCTTGGATTGAAGGGATGGTAACTTGATATTATTTTTTTGTCGATTTTTGTTTGATATCGGTCAATCCGATCAAGGATCCTGGTTCCGTACTTCGGTGAACGCTTACTGAGTTTGAATTGAAGGGATGAATTGAGCATGTTCGATACCCTCTCCGACCGATTGGAAGCGGTCTTCAAGAAACTCAAGGGCCGCGGGGCGCTCAACGAGAAGAATATCCAGGACTCGTTGCGCGAGGTTCGTTTGGCCCTGCTGGAGGCGGATGTCCATCTGGAGGTGGTCCGGGCCTTCCTCGAACGGGTGCAGGAGAAGGCGATCGGTCGAGAGGTGCTGGACTCCCTGACCCCGGGTCAGCAGGTGATCCAGGTCGTTTACGAGGAACTCGTCCACCTGATGGGTGAGGAGAACGAGCGTCTGGACCTCTCGGTGCAGCCGCCGGCGGTGGTGATGATGGTCGGTTTGCAGGGGTCCGGCAAGACCACGACCACCGCCAAGCTCGCCAAGCGCCTCCTGGAGAGGGAGAATCGCCGCAGCCTGCTCGTCTCCCTGGACGTTTACCGACCCGCCGCCATGGAACAGTTGGCGACGGTGGGGGCGCAGGCGGGGGTGACGGTGCAACCTGCCCGTCCCACCGGGAAGCCTGTCGAGATCGTCCGGGAGGCCCTGGATGCGGCCCGCAACGGCGGCTACGATCTTCTCCTCGTCGATACCGCCGGTCGCCTCCACGTCGACGAGACCCTGATGGCCGAATTGGAGGCCGTCAAGAGTGCCGTCCGACCGGTGGAGATTCTTCTTGTCGCCGATGCCATGACAGGTCAGGACGCGGTCACCGTCGCCCGGGCTTTCAACGACCGTCTGGCGATCACCGGGGTGATCCTCACCAAGAACGACGGCGATGCCCGGGGAGGGGCGGCGCTCTCGATCCGGCACGTCACCGGCAAGCCGATCAAGTATCTTGGCACCGGTGAGACCCTGGATCGGCTGGAGCCGTTTCACCCGGATCGTCTGGCGTCGCGGATCCTGGGGATGGGGGATGTCCTCTCCCTGGTCGAGACCGCCATGGAGAAGGTGGATCTCAAGGAAGCGGCGAGGCTCCAGCAGAAGATCGAGAAGACGGCCTTTGGACTGGATGATTTTCTGGCACAGATGCAGCAGATCCGGAAAATGGGGTCGTTGTCGGAATTGATCGACATGATCCCCGGGGTCAAGCAGGCGATGAAGGGCAAGCCTGTCGATGTGGACGAGAAACAGATCAAGCGGGTGGAGGCGATCATCCTGTCGATGACGCCGCAGGAGCGGACGAAGCACCACCTTCTCAACGCTTCGCGCAAGCGCCGGATCGCCGCCGGATCCGGCACGAGCGTGCAGGATGTCAACCGTTTGCTCAAGCAGTTCGTGATGACCCAGAAGCTCATGAAGCGCATGGGCAAATTGGGAAAGAAAGGCCTTTTCCGGGGAGGTTTCCCGGGGCTGCCGAAGATGGGCAATCCGTTTCGCGCCGGTTAGCAGCCCGTTTATCAACGGGCTGCCAACCGGGGCTTTGCCCTAAGACCCCAGGTACTTCTTGACGAACTCGAGCTGCGGCCCGGACTCGACGCTGCCGAGGCGGGTATTGCGCACCATGCGGATCGCCTCGTCGCCGCTCAACCCCTCGATCTTGCCCAGCATGCAGGCGAGGACCGTGCCTGTCCGGCCAATGCCTCCGCGGCAGTGAACGGCCATCACCTGTCCCATGGGCAGACTGAGATGCATGTCGATCAACTGATCCATCTGCTTGACGCTGGGGGGCTCGTATTCCACGATCGGTATGTCGATGACCCGGAAGGTGGCCCGGTAGAGGGGAGAGCGGTAATCGTTTCCCGAAAGATTGACCATGGAGACGACCCCCTGCTTGCGAAGGAAGTCGATCTCCTCATCGACCGGGTTGTTGAATCCAGGCATGCTCATACCGGCCAGACGCCCCGGAATGACCAGGGAAAATTTCAACCAAGCGGCAATATCGATATCACTTCTCATGGCCTCTCCTTCTTCTGATTGGCTTGCGCTTTTCTCTTTGCCGGTTTGTTACGACCGACCACGGCCATGGGCCGATGCCATCCGAGTATTCATCCCCGACTATTCTGCCCCCGACCCGCTCTTTCCGGCTCTACGCTGCCACAAAGACCATCCCCGGTCCACGATTTGTTCCACGGAGAACCCGAAATACGGCATTATTTCGGGGTAGGGTGCGGCAACGCCGAACCGGTCCAGGGCCAGGACCTCCCCGGAATCGCCCACCCAGCGGTGCCAGCCCAGGGAGGCGAGGGCCTCGATCGCGAGCCGGCAGGTGATGGTTGGAGGCAACACCGCCTCCCGATAGGATGGTGGTTGGGCCAGGAAAAGCTCCCACGAGGGCATGGAGACCACGCGCACCCGCAGCCTGCGGGAACTCAACACCTGTCCGGCGGCTACGGCGAGGCTGACCTCACTGCCGCTGGCGATGAGGATGAGATCGGGATCGGGATCCGCACCGACTTTGATGTAGGCGCCACGGGCCACGTCGACCGGGGTATCGACCAGGGGGGGGAGCGGCTGCCGGGAGAGGATCAAGGTGACCGGGCCTGGGATTTCCAGGGCGGTGCGCCAGGCCGCCACGGTCTCCCGCCCGTCTGCCGGACGGATCACGACCATGCCCGGCATGGCGCGGAGCGCGGCGACGTGCTCCACCGGTTGATGTGTCGGCCCATCCTCGCCCACGGCGATGCTGTCGTGGCTCATCACATAGACGACCTTGAGCCCCATGACTGCCGACAGACGCATGGCGGCGAACATGTAATTGGCGAAGGAGAGGAAAGTGCCGCAAAAGGGCAACAGGCCACCGTGAAGGGCAACGCCGTTGACGATGGCGCCCATGGCGTGTTCCCGCAGGCCGAAATGGACGACCCGCTCCGGCTCATGGGTCAACAGGGTCCCGATCGAAGGTCCCAGATCCGCAGCCCCTCCCCAGAGTTCCGGCAGAACCCGGGAGAGGGCGTTGAGGGCCATCCCGGAGACCATTCGCGAGGGCAGCGGTCGAGTGGGCAGTTCCAGCCCCTCCAGGGCGGACTCCCAGGAGCCCGGAAGAGTCCCGGCGAGGCGCCGTTGGAACTCCTGGAGTCGTTCCGGGAAGCGACGGGCATACTCTTCCAGGAGGAGACGCCACTCCTCTTCTTTCCGGCCACCCCGTTCCGAAATGGCGCGGAAGTGGTCGGGCACGGTCTCGGGGACGTGGAAGGGACGATCGGGCCAGCCGAAACGGCGACGGGTGGCTGCCACTGCGTCCGCACCAAGGGGGGAGCCATGGCTGGCTGCGTCGTTTTCCTTGGGGGAGCCGAAGCCGATGCGGGTCCGGACGATGATGAGGGTTGGACGTGTCGTTTCGGCCTGGGCTGTTCGCAAGGCTGCCTCGATGGCCGCCAGATCCTCGCCATCGGCGACCTTGAGGACCTGCCATCGGCAACTGTGAAAGCGCCCTTCGACATCCTCGCTGAAGGCCAACTCGAGCGGTCCCTCGATGGTGACGTGGTTGGCATCATAGAGACAGACCAGTTTTCCGAGTTGCCAGTGTCCTGCCAGGGACGCGGCCTCGTAGGCGACGCCCTCCATGAGATCGCCATCGGAAAGGAGGGCATAGGTATGGTGGTCGACGAGCGGCGCGAGTCCCGGTTGGTTGAACGAATCGGCCAGGGAGCGCTCGGCGACGGCCATCCCGACCGCCATACCGATTCCTTGGCCCAGGGGACCGGTGGTTGCCTCGACTCCGGGAGTTCGTCGGTATTCGGGGTGCCCGGGGGTGCGCGACCCCAACTGCCTGAAGGCCTCGAGTTCCTCCAGGCCCAGGTCGTAGCCGGAGAGGTGGAGGAGGGCGTAGAGGAGCGCGGAAGCGTGGCCGGCGGAGAGAACGAACCGATCCCGGTTTGGCCAAGCGGGATCGCGGGGGTTGTGGACCAGGATCCGATGCCACAGCACATAGGCCATCGGCGCCGCTCCCAGGGCCATTCCGGGGTGGCCTGAGTTGGCTTTTTCTATGGCATCGACCGCGAGCATACGCAGGGTGGCGACGCTCAGGAGATCCTGTTCCAGAGAATCCATGTCCTCATTCCGGAAGAGGGCCGACGGGCCGGAGTCGCGGTCGCCAGGGAAGCGCCGGACCACGCCTCCGCACTTATCCGGTGCCATGCTTATCCGGGCCATGCCTCCGCTCTTATCCTGATCTTATCCCTGTCTTATCCTGGTTCCGACAACTTCGTCTTATCCTGGTTCCGACAACTTCCCCCACCCCCGTCAGGGACGACTGATTCTCCCGGGTCAGGGAAAGGCACCGCTTCCCACGGACGAAGGGCAGCAGTGCCCCGGAGAGAGGCTCGGGGACCCGGAAAAGTTGAACCGAGGCCCCCCTGAAGCAGAAAAGGGGGCGCGTGGAATGCCCGCGACCCCCTTGATTTCTTTGGCTCCCCAGCGCGGACTCGAACCACGGACCCGGTGGTTAACAGCCACCTGCTCTGCCAGCTGAGCTACTGGGGAATAGGGCCGCCTCCGCCCTGGTGGCGCCATAATGGGGCTCCGCGCGGTTCCCGTCAAGTCCTCCTGGAGCGGAATCTTTCCGATCAGCCCCCCCTTTGTCCGGACGAAGAAGCTTGAATGCCGATGGAAGATGCTTCGCAGATGCCGGTGGTGACTCGCTGCGTTGACCGTGCGCCCTCGCGAGTTTGGCCGGATCGGCGGTACAATCCCTCGTCCTGCACTGGGGCGGTTTCGGGAAGATGGGGAGATCACCCGACTGGCTTGAATGCCATGGGCGGCACCGTCGGCATGCTTTGAAATGAACTCACCTTTGTCGAAGGCGGAATTGATGGAAAAGCTTCTCATCATTGACCAGATCCGGTTCTTCGGGAGATCGATCGCCGAAGAGAGGAATAGGTTCGGAGTCTGCCACTCTGTCCGATCTTATGGGACTGTCGGAGCCAATGCTTGAATCCCTTTACCTGAGAAACGTCGGGCCAGCATCCAGGATGGGGATGGATCTTGCGCCGAGGCTGAACCTCATCACGGGAGACAACGGACTCGGCAAGAGCTTCCTTCTCGATGTGGCGTGGTGGGCGCTGACACGGAGATGGCCTCAGGATCTCAACGAAAATCTTACGTCAGGCTATGCGGCACGTCCCACGGATGCCGGCAAGAAGGCCACCATCGAGTTCAGTGTTGAAAGCAAGGTGGGACGTGTCGGGTACGAAAGTTCCTATGTTCCCGACGAACAGTCGTGGCTCGGCAAGGCCGGTCGTCCCTGGAACCCGGGGCTTGTCATCTACGCTCTGGCCGATGGCGGTTTCGCCGTTTGGGATCCTGCCCGAAACTATTGGAAGCGGAAGGGCAACGTCGACATTCAGGACCGTGTTCCGGCGTACATCTTCAGCTCAAAGGAGGTTTGGGACGGACTGCGAGTCCACATCGGCGACAAGACGGCACTTGTGAGCAATGGGCTCATCGCTGACTGGGTATCCTGGATTCGCGAGGATGGCGACGATGCAAGGCGCATGGCTTCCGTACTCGCGCTGCTGACGTCGACCGTCGGTGGTGACGGCGGCCTGAAGCCGGGTGACGGTTTTGCAAGGTTGTCGGTCGACGATGTGCGTGACATCCCAACCATCTGCATGGGTTACGACCAAGATGTCCCCGTCTTATACGCTTCGCTTGGCGTCCGCCGTATCACCGCGCTTGCGTACATGCTCTCATGGGCGTGGCGCGAACACCTCATTGCGTCGAAGCAGCTTGGGCAGGATCGCTCGTCGCGTGTGGTGATGTTGTTCGACGAGGTCGAAGCGCACCTGCACCCACGCTGGCAGCGCGCCGTCGTTCCCGCGCTCGTCGATGTCGCGCAGAGGCTGACCGACGACGCGTCTGCGTCGGTTCAGCTCATTGCGGCAACACACTCGCCGCTCGTACTCGCATCGGTCGAGCCCTTGTTCGATGTCGAGCGAGACGCATGGTTCGATCTCGACCTCGTGGGTCGGAAAGTCGAACTGCGCAAGCGTCCGTTTGTTCGACTCGGCGAGGTTGGGAATTGGCTGACGAGCGAGGCGTTCGATCTCGCCGAACCGCGTTCGCTCGAAGGTGAGCGGGCAGTGCGCGCAGCTCGAGAGGTGCTTGGCACGAGCAGACCGTCCCGGGAGCAGATCGAGGTGGCCGACAGGCAGTTGCATGAGGCGGGCCTTCCCGATATCGATCCCTTTTGGGTTCGCTGGGACTATTTTGTTCAGCAGGCCAAACGAGACGACATGCCGGAGAAACAGCAATGATCCCGGTCGCACAGGCACCGGAACCGGCAACGTTCGACACCATCGTCAGACAGCCGGGACTTTCGGCCATCGACGAACTGGTCGGTCGCGAACCGAGACTCGGTCGGCCTGGCCGGAGGCGAAAAAAGATCGCCAATCAGGAGCAGGAAATCCCTGCCGTGAAGTTTCCGCCGTACTGGCGCAGGGTAATCCCCGAGATGCTTGACGCATATGAGAGTCGCTGTGCCTATCTGGCGATGTACATCCATCACGCGACGGGGAGCCCGACCGTCGATCATGCGCTCCCGAAGTCCTACGCTTGGCATCATGTTTACGAATGGGCGAATTATCGACTTTGTGCGGCTATCATCAATTCCAAGAAGGGCGAGTTGCGCACGCTTGCCGACCCCTTCGCGATCGGACTTGGCTGGTTTGCGCTCAACCTGAATACCCTCTGCGTCGAGAAAGGGCCGGAAGCTCCGAAGGCCGAGGGGTCGCGCATCGATGCAACTCTCCCCGTACTCAATCAGCGGCAGTGCGTCAAAGCGCGTGAGGAGTACGTTGATCGCTATCAGCTTGGGCCGGGAATGGGTGGCATCGATCTCGCTTACCTGGAGATCTGTGCGCCTTTCATCGCGTCCGAGCTTCGACGACAAGGGCGGCTTGTGCGAGGAGACGTCTGATGCATTCTGTCAGACTGTTGAAAAAGTCCATCCGTGGGCTTTTTTACCCGTGAAGGCAGCACGCGGTTTTGTCTTCACCTGCAAGTTCAATGGGTTTTTCTGTCCCGTTGAATTTTGTTGGTCGACGCCGGTCCGCATGTTGTGAAATAAACTCACCTTTGCCGAAGGCGGAATTGATGGAAAAGCTTCTCATCATTGACCAGATCCGGTTCTTCGGGGGATTGACTGCCGAAGAGAAAGCCATGATTGCCGAATTGGATTTGAAAATTTTTCGATACAAAATTCACTCATTGATTATACGGGAAAAAGAGACTGACAATCATTTGTTTTTCCTGATCAAAGGGACGGCAACGGTCGCTGGTGGCGATAAGAAGCCTCTTGCCATTTTGCAGCCCGGGGAGGTCTTTGGTGAAGTTTCTTTCCTGGCTCCCAATAAGCCACGTACCGCGGATGTCATAGCCAATAGCGAGGTCATTGTCATGCGTGTTGGCAAGGAGGCCTTCCAGACACTTGATCCCGAATTGCGAGATAAACTCAAGGACAAGTTGATATCCGTCCTCGTCGATCGTCTTGTCGGCAGAGAAAATTCCGGGGCGTTGGAGCTTTCAGACACTTTTGGATGGACCGGTCGCAAGTGATTTTTGGTCTGATCGAGACATGTCCGGATTGATGGATTTTACAGGCGTTATTTGTAATTGGTCGTAGACTTTTGGAATTTTTACATGCGGATAACAGACCGTTGATAAACGGGCAGAGCCTTCCAGGGATGGCCGGTCAAATTCAACGGGACGGTGTAACTCTTTGAATTTTGAAGGAAAGGCAAAACTTGTTTTTGCCTTTCCGGGTTGAAAAAGTTCGTCCATGGACTTTTTCAACAGGCTGATAAGGGATCGCCGTTTTGGAGACCGTTGGTGTGGTGTTCGGATTGTTCTGGACAGATGCCATCCTTTTCCACGCGTCGGGTGGTTGGGAAACTTTGGGGTCTATCCCCGGGAGGTCTTTGTGCCCCTGTTGATTGCGACGCATCTCCTGGCGGCCGTTGTTTGGATCGGGGGGATGGCCTTTTCCTTGTTCGTATTGGGGCCGGCGACGGCCCCGGTTGATCTTCCTTTGCGCGTTGCTGTTTGGTTTCGGGTATTGTCCCGTTTTCTGACATGGGCCTGGGTTGCTGTCGTAACCCTGTTGGTGACAGGATATGGCATGATCCATACGGCTTTTGGCGGTTTTTCCGCGGTGGGACCTTACATCCACGTCATGCACCTGTTGGCCTGGGCAATGTTCATTGTTTTATGCTATCTCTATTTTGTACCATTTCGTCGATTGCAGCATATGGTCAAACATGAACTGATCCCCGAGGCTGGGCTTTATCTCATGGCCATTCGCCGGCTTGTGGCCGTCAATTTTGGCCTCGGAATGGTCACGATATTCGTGGCTTCGTCCGGTCGCTATCTGTAGCAGACTGTCGAAAAAGTCCATCCATGGACTTTCTCAACCCTAGGAGGTCGATGCTCATGACGATTCCTGCAATTGCCCGGAAAGCGGCGGACCTGTTCGTGGCCTGTCTGGAGTCGGAAGGGGTGACCCATATCTTCGGGGTTCCGGGAGAGGAAAATCTGGATCTGGTGGAGTCTTTGCGGAATTCCTCCATTCGCCTGGTCACCACCCGACACGAACAGGCGGCAGCCTTCATGGCCGCCACCCTGGGTAGGCTGACGGGCAGGGCGGGTGTCGCTCTGGCGACGCTGGGTCCGGGGGCGACCAACCTGATCACCGGTGTCGCCTATGCCCAACTTGGGGCCATGCCTCTGGTCGCCCTGACCGGGCAAAAACCGATCAAGAGGAGCAAGCAGGGTCGGTTCCAGATCCTCGACGTGGTCGCCACCATGGTTCCCATCACCAAGATGGCGGCCCAGGTGCCTTCGGCGGAGAAGATTCCCTCCCTGGTCCGGGAGGTCTTTCGCCTGGCCGAGGAAGATCGACCGGGGGCGACTCACCTGGAACTTCCCGAGGATATCGCCGCCGAGATGACCTTCGCCGCTCCCCTGGTGAGAATGCGGGTGAGGCGACCGGGACCCGATCTTCAGGCGCTGGCCGAGGCGGCGGCGATGATCCTCCATGCCCGGCATCCTCTGCTCTTGGTCGCCGCCGCAGCCAATCGCAAAGGGATCTCCGAAAGTTTGGGGGAATTTGTCGACAAGACGGGTATCCCCTTTTTCTCGACCCAGATGGGCAAGGGGGTCCTCGACGAGCGCCGGAGCGGGTACCTGGGCACGGCGGCCTTGACCGAGGGGGATTACCTGCATTGCGCCATCGAACGGGCCGACCTCATCATCAGCGTCGGTCATGACATCACCGAAAAACCTCCGGCGATCATGGGGCACGGCAATACCGCCCGGGTCATTCACCTCCATTTTTCGCCGGCCCGGATCGACGATGTTTACTTCCCGTCCCTTGAGGTTATCGGTGACATTTCGCAAACGATCCATTTGTTGACGGCGCAACTGGAACCTTCACCGAACTGGGATTTCACCTATTTTTACCGAATGCGGGATGAACATCGACGTCACCTTCTGGAAAGGAGCGAAGATCCGGGGTTCCCCATGAAGCCGCAGCGGTTCGTTCGGGATTTGCGGCAGGTCATGCCCGACGATGGTATCCTGGCATTGGATAACGGCATGTACAAGATATGGATTGCCCGCAACTATCCCGCCTATTTCCGGCATACCGTCCTTCTTGATAATGCCTTGGCCACCATGGGGACGGGGCTCCCCTCCGCCATGGCTGCCAAAATGGTGATGCCGGAACGTCGGGTCGTGGCCATTTGCGGAGACGGGGGATTCATGATGAACTCCCAGGAATTGGAGACGGCGGTCCGGTTGGGGCTCGACCTGACGGTCGTTGTCGTGAACGACAGCGGCTACGGGATGATCAAGTGGAAGCAGGAAAGCATGGGACTGGCCAATTTCGGTTTGGACTTCAGGAATCCGGATTTTGTCCGCTATGCCGAGAGTTACGGGGCCTTCGGGCATCGGGTGGAGAGTGCCGATGGTTTCGTGCCGGTGATGGAGCGATGCCTGCGGACGCCGGGGGTTCACCTGGTGGATCTCCCGATAGACTACTCCGAAAATGTTCGCGTTTTGACCCATGAACTCAAGGAGAAGGTTTGCCTGATCTAGCAACCAGTCACAACAGCCCACCTCGAGGTCTCCATGTCGACGAACAGCATTCGGGAGCCGGCGGTTGCAGGGCAGTTCTATCCGGCCGATCCGCAGGCGCTCGGCAATATGATCGATCAGTTGCTGCGGGCTGTCCCCCTCCCGCCCGCAGAGCCGGTGGCGATGATTTCCCCCCATGCCGGCTATCGCTATTCCGGGTTGACCGCCGCATTCGGCTATGCCGGTCTCTCCCCGGCCAGTCGGGAGAGTCCGAGGCGGGTGGTGGTGCTGGCCCCGAGCCATCGGGTCTATCTTCGCGGGGTTTCCGTCGGCAATCATACGGCGTTTCTCACCCCTCTCGGGGAGGTCCCGGTGGCCATGGAGGCTTTGGTGCGCCTTGGTCGGGAGAGTGATGTCAACGATGACCCGGGTCCGCATCGTCTGGAACACTCACTGGAGGTGCAGTTGCCGTTTCTGCAACGGACCCTGCGCCACTTCACCCTGGTTCCCATGGTCTACGGGGAAATCCACGGGAGGCGCCTGGCCGAACTTCTTGAGATGATCTGGCAACCGGGCGATTTGGTTGTGGCCTCGTCCGATCTTTCGCATTTTCACCCATACGACGATGCGGTCGGCCGGGATCGTCGTTGTCACGGGGCCGTTCTTGGTTTGGACCCCGTGGCCCTGAGTTCCTGCGAGGCCTGCGGGAACAAGGGGATGGTTGCCCTGGTCGATGCTGCCATCCGCCATTCCTGGCGGGTGGAACTCGCCGATTATCGGAACTCTGGTGATACCGCCGGGGATCGCAGTCGGGTGGTGGGCTATGCTACCTATCTGTTCCATGCGCCGGTCTCCGGGGAAACTGCCGGGAGTGGGGCGGGGGCTACCCCGGGGGATCCGGGGACGGGGTCCTCCCCGGGTTGTGCGGGAGGGGAGGCACTGCCTCCGGGGGATGGGGAGAGACCGGGGCAGCCTCGGAGTGGGGGAGGGGCGATCCCCGCCGAGGCGGGAGGGGGAGATGCAGGGTTGGCCTCGCTGCCGGATATGGCGAGGGCCCACCTCGATCGGGTGTTGCGGGGAGAGCCGGGATTGAAGGGAGAGGAGTTGATGCGCGAGCGGCCTGGGCTCTCCCGGCAGGGGGCCTGTTTTGTGACCTTGACCCAGGGAGGAGCCCTGCGTGGGTGTATCGGTACCCTGGTGGCGCATCGCCCCTTGGCGGTAGATCTTCTGGGGAACGCCGTCTCGGCGGCGGTTCGGGATCCCCGTTTTCCGCCGCTCACCGCCGATGACCTGGCTGGTGTGCAAATCGAGGTGTCGCTGTTGTCGGAGCCCGTGCCTCTGCCCCACGACTCTCCCGAGGAGTTGCTGCGGGCTCTCAAGCCGGGGATTCACGGTGTCATTCTGGCGCGGGGAGGGCGCCGGGCCACGTTTTTACCCCAGGTCTGGGAGCAACTTCCCGATCCGCGTCTCTTCCTGGAACACCTTTGCCGGAAGGCGGGGCTTCCGGACGACGCCTGGCGGCAGGGGGTGGAGGTATCGGTCTATACGGTGGAAAAGTCGAAAGAAGGCAATAGCTGAGGGGTTCATGGCTGACTTTCACGGGCATGTGACGGCGGCGACGATTGCCAGCGGTCTGGGGGGGGCGTCGCTGCTGGTCACCGGTCTCTCCGGGGTCGAGGGGGTGCTCCTTTGCTTTGCGGCGGGGATTCTCGGGGGAGTGTTGCCGGATATCGATGCGGACGATTCCATCCCTCTGGAGCTGGCCTTTTCGTTCGTTTCCACCGCCTTCGCCTTTCTGGTGGTCTTCGCCCTGGCCAGTCGACTGACGGTAGTGGAGCTGTTGTTGCTGGGGTTTGCATGCGCCGCTTTCGTGAAACGGGTGGTGTTTCGTCTGTTCAACCGCCTTACGGTCCATCGGGGCCTGATCCATTCGATCCCGGCGGGACTCCTCTTCAGTTTCGGTTTTACCGCTTCTCTGCATTCCCTGTTGGGGTTTTCACCCCGCCTCTCCTGGTTGGCCGGGGGGTTTCTGTTGCTGGGCTACTGGCTCCACCTGGTTGTCGATGAGCTTTATGGGCTGAACCTTTTCGGCACGGGCGGGGCGAAGCGCTCTTCCGGGAGGGCCTTGAAGTGGCATTCCTCGAATTGGTTGGCGACGCTGGCCCTTTATGCGGCTGTCGTCGGGGCCTTTTTCCTGACTCCCGACTCCCAGGGGTTGCTTGCGGATATTTTCAGGGACGAGACCCTCCGGGGGATTCGTACCCGCTTCGTTCCGGAGGGGAGCTGGTTCGCGCCTCTGTGGCGAGGACGGGAAGTGACGTGGTGACACGGTCCAATGGGGCCAATCGGCGGGATCGATCATGGCGCGGGGGGTGACGCCGTGAGCGGGAAGCCTTGGCTCGGACCTGTCCATGAGGTACCCTGGGGAGATATTCGGGTGGCGGTCTCCTCCTGTTTCGTGCGGATTGTTTTGATTCCCGGTTCGTTCCGGTTTCCGGTTTGGTCGTCCGGGTGGTCCGGGGTTTTCGCCCGGTGGGCGGCGCACCGTCCCGTCGTCGGTGGTTTGCCCGAATGGTGGGCGCGGCCTGTCGCCTGACAGGCTGCAAACCGGTCGCAAGGCGTGCTGTTGCGACCCTCCTCCCGGACTCTCATGGCCTATGGAACTGCTTCTCCCGGTAAAGCTGTTTCTTTTTGTCCTTCTCCTTGCTTGCTCGGCCTTTTTTTCCGGATCGGAGACGGCCCTTTTCTCCCTGAATCGGCATCAGCTCGAGCAGATGGAGTTGAGTGGCCATCCTCGGATCCAGCTGATTCGGCGGCTGTTGAACGATCCGCGTCTCCTGATCGTGGCGGTTCTCGTCGGTAACGAGTTGGTCAACGTTTCGGCTTCGGTGATATCGGCCAGCATCGTCTTGAGCCACTTCGGCAGTGAGGATGTTTTCTGGGTCAACCTTCTTATCATGCTTCCTGTACTTCTTATTGTTGGTGAGGTTACACCGAAAACGGTGGCGGTCAAGAACAATATGGCCTTCGCCACGGTGATCAGCCGTCCCTTGTCCCTGATTATTTCCTTCATGTCTCCTGTCCTCAGACTGGTTAGGGGTGTTGCGGACCGGCTGACGACGCTCCTTGTGGGAGACCATTACCGCAAGGGGAGGGAGGTCACCGAGGACATGGTCCGCACCCTGGCGCACCAGGCGACCGAAGAAGGGGATCTGGGCGGTCTTGAGCGGGAGTTTATCAATAATATCTTTGACTTCGGCAACCAGACCGTGGAAGAAGTGCAAACCCCGCGGGCGCGTATCTTCTCGCTGTCGCTGAATACCCCTCTGCCCGAGTTGTTGAAGGCCCTGCAGGAAGCTCCTTTCACCCGAATTCCCGTCTACCGTGGAACCGACAGGGATGCCATTGTTGGGGTGATCCATTTGCGGGATATTCTCAATCCCGATTTCGATGGCAGCCAGTTGACGGCGGCGGGGCTGGAAAAATTGACCCGACCGCCGCTTTTTGTCCCGGAAACCAAGCCGCTTCTCGATCTCTTTCACTTGTTTCGGCAGCGCAAGCTCTCCTTTGCCCTGGCATTGGACGAATTTGGTTCCATTACCGGCCTTGTGACCATGGAGGATTTGTTGCGCTCCATATTCGGTCAACTCGGTCCGGATCCTGTGATTCATCGTCCAACGGATCCCCTCCTGGGGCGGGGGGGAGTGGTCAAATTGGACGGTGCGCTGCCGGTTTCCCATTTCAATCAGCGTGCTGGTGCGGAGCTTCCACTTGACGTGGCGGAGACCCTGGGGGGGCTGTTGCTCCACCGCTTTGGTGAATTGCCCTCTGTGGGTAGGTCCCTTACCTTGGATAAGTGGCGCTTCACCGTGGTGGAGTTGGTTGGGAATCGCATCCAGACCGTGGCTTGTGTCCTTGACAGCCGGGCGGGAGGAGGGGGAGGACCTCCTGGGAAACTCCCTCCGGGCGTATCGGTGGGAGAGAAGCCGGTGGATGCTCTATCCGCTGGAGAATTGCCTGGAGAGATGGCTGTCGGTCATGCAGAGGAGGTGCTGGCGAGGCAGGCGGGAGAGGATTTGGCAGGAAATTGGGGTGATGATCTCTCTGAAGCCGGGGAGTCGACCGGGACGGTAACGGTTGCCGGGGATGAGGTGGAAGGCGAGGCGACAGGGGATTCGGCTGTTGCGGGAAATGTCGCAGGAGGGGTGTCGCCGGTGGAGGGGGGGCAGCTTGCTGCGTCGATTCAAGATTCCTGCCCCCAGGGCTCGCCGGAGGCGGGGGTGTCGGAAGGGCTGAAGGGTGAGCCCGGTCGAAGGCGCAGACTCCCCCCGAAAGAGGGTTCCTGACTCCCATGGATACTCTGACCATCCTTGTCCTCATGCTTTTTTTTCTGCTCATGGAGGGCTTTTTTTCCGGTTCTGAAATGAGCGTGGTCAGTGCGGACCGCATCAAGCTGCGCCATGATGCGGCCAAGGGCTCGCGGGGGGCGGGGCTGGCGATTCAAATGTTGGAAAAGCCGGAGTGGCTGCTTTCGACGACATTGGTAGGAACCAATATCGCCATTGTCAGCAACACTTCGTTGGCCACTCTCCTCATGGTTCGCTTGTTTGGGGCCGAGAATAGTTGGCTCGTGGTTCCCATCATCACCCCGATCATTTGGGTCTTTGGTGAGATCGTCCCGAAGAGTGTCTTTCAGCAGCGTGCCGATCAGCTGACCCCGAGAATCATTTTTGTCCTGCGTGCGGCTTCGATCATTTTTTCCCCCATACTGATTATCTTTACGTCGGTCACGAAGTTCTTTGCGCGCCTGGTTGGGGGAGTCGGACCGAGCCCTTTTACTTTGCGTGAAGAGATTGACCTCATGTTGCAGCTTCCGGCAGATCGTGGTGACATTCAGCCCATGGAACGGACAATGATCCGGAGGATGTTCAGTTTCGGGGAGATCTATGCCCGTGATATTGCCATTCCCCTGATTGAGGTTGTTTCGATTCCGCAGAACGCCACTTGTGGTGCCATGGCCCAGTTGGCATGGGAGAGCGGCCATAACAAAATTCCGGTATATAATGGGCGTGTTGATGACATCGTCGGTATGGTCAGTG
The DNA here is from genome assembly GCA_015229005.1 of Magnetococcales bacterium. Taxonomy (GTDB): domain Bacteria; phylum Pseudomonadota; class Magnetococcia; order Magnetococcales; family JADGCL01; genus JADGCL01. Next base: position 26,660 of record JADGCL010000019.1, on the reverse strand, counting down.
CGCTGGACCTCCTGTGGGAGGAGGGCGGTCAGAGCCTGATGCCCTTCATCAAACCGGTTCGCTATGTTCCCGAGGCTAAAGGGATCGAGGAATTGTTGATGGAGTTCCGCAAGAGCGGGGAGGGGATGGCGGTGGTTGTGGATGAGTATGGCGCCGCCGAGGGGATCGTCACGATGGAAGACATCCTCGAGCGTGTCGTCGGCGAAATCAGCGATGAGTACGATGTGGGCAAGCCGTCTGCGCAGCAGTGGTTGGTGCCGCTGGAAGATGGTTCCTACAGGGTCAATCCGCGCATCGGCTTGGTCACCTTCCAGGAAAAAACGGGGATCGTCCTCCCGGACGGGAATTATGAAACCCTTTCCGGTTTTTTATTGGAGAAAGCTCGGGATATCCCGGCTCCTGGCCAGGTGATTCAACATGAAAACCTTACTTTTACCGTGAAGCGGGCGTCGAAGAAGGTGATTCGTGAGGTTATTCTGAAGAGAGGGTGAACCGATGGTGGCCAGGGAGTCATCTCCTGGCATTGAATTGTCCCGGGTCAACCCAGTATCCTGCCCTCGTTCGGGTTCCCCAGTCTTGTACGGGGGGGGAAGGTGAGGGTGGTGATGATCACGCGTGAGCAGGTTCGCATGGCCAGGGCTGCCCTTCAGTGGACTGCCCAGGATCTTGCCCAGAAATCCGGGGTGGCGGTCGGTTCGGTGAGGCGTTTTGAAAACGGCGCCGATGCTCTCGGCAAGACCCTCCAGAGGATGCAACGGACCTTGGAAGCGGAGGGTCTGGCCTTCGTTCAGGAGGGTCGGGGGGTGGGAGTCTGGTTTGAACCTGCTTCGGTGCCGGATGCGACATCTCCCGCTCCCCCACCCTTCGATGCGGTGAGCGGGGTGGTGGAGCTTTCCGCTTCCCAGCGCCTGGCGCTTCCTTCGCGAATTCCACCATCTTTGACCAAGGAGAATCCCCAACCGTTGCATGACGGGGGTCCGGTCTCGCTGTCGCATGAGAGGGGCGATTATGTTTCCGACCGTTCACGGGACGTTTCTGTCGGAACTCTACCCGAGCAGCTTGATCATCCCTCCAAGGAGAACAAACTCCGGAGTGAGCTCGAGAAGCTGGGCAGACTCCTCCAGGAGGCACGAAAGGGGGCGAGTTGAAACTCTGCCGTCGGGTGGTTTCGTTCGGCGGACAGGGACCGGCCACGACCCTGACCGGAGAGACCCGGTTGTCGTCGGGATGTCAGAAGACGAAGCGGAAGGACTTCCGACCAAGGATGATCTCGTCGTTTTGGGCGTCCAGTCGTTTCAGTAAACGGAGCAGGATGGCATCCTTGATTTTCTCTCGGATGCCGATGCCGAGGCGGGCAAAGAGGGTGTTGGAGACGACCAGGACCGTGACGGGTTCGTTTGCGGTCACGTTGGTGGTGCGCAGGCGGGAGGTCAGGAAGGAGACCTCGCCGAAGAATTCTCCGCGCCTCAGGATGGCCAGGATGGCGGTTTTGCCCTGTCGTGAGACGCGGACGCTGCCGTTGATGAGAATGAAGAGCGTTCTGCCGCGACTTCCTTGGCGGATAATATTCTCGTCGGGTTGATACTCTTTGACCATGGCGTTGTCGCTCACGATCCGGCGCTTTTCGTAGGGGGTGAAGGAGTCGAACAGGCCGATTTCGTCGACGACTTTGAGCAACTCCTCCGGGGTCATATGTTCTCTGATGGCGTCGCTCCTGGAAGGGATCTCGGTGGCGGGGTTGGTGGCGTCGGTGTGAGGGCCCAGCATGGCACGAAATTTCGACAGCTCGACATTCTGCCGATCCAAACGAAGGAGGAGTTGGAGGATGATCCGTTCCTTGATTTTGAGGCGGATCTCTCCACCGAGTTCCTCCAGGAGTCTGCCGTCTATGGCCAGGGCGATAACTACCGTATTGGAGATGACGTTGGAGATGCGCTTGCTTCCGGACAGAAAGGAGACCTCGCCGAAGCAGGCCCCCGGGGTAAGGAGGGCCAAGGGGGTGGTGGTTCCATCCTTGATGACCGATGCTTCTCCCATGAGGAGGAGGAAGAAATCCGAGCTTTGTTCCCCCTCCCTGATAATATACTCTCCCAACTTGTAACGGCGAATCCAACGCTGGAAGGAGGCGATCTTTCCGAGTTCGGTTTCGGAGAAGACGGAGAAGAAGGGCAGGTACCCCATGATTCCGACGATTTTCTCTGGAGGAATCCCGTCCTGGGTCTGGAGTTCGGCCCCGGTCACGGTCTTGATCCACTCTGCCGTGAGTTCAGCCGCGAAAGGGGCATGCTCTTCCAGCGGGGGCGTGGAGGCATCCATGGTGGGGCTCGGGGATTTGGCATCACCGGGGGGCCTGGAACCCTTGGGGTGGGGGGGCTTGGGCGAGACGGAGAGGGGTTCCTGTTCGTAGGTATCGCGGAGCCGACCCAACAGCAGATCGTAAAAGTGGACGGGCGCCAGAAGAAGGAAGATGTAGCGTCCGAAGCGTATCTCGTCGCCCTCGCAGAGGATGACCTCCTGAGTGCCGAAATCGGCGCCGTTGACTTGGGTCCCGCTCACGGATCCCAGGTCGTTGAGTACGAAAGTCGACCCTGTTCTGCGGATGGTGGCATGTGATGGGGAGACCATGTAGTCAGGCATGACCAGGTCGTTGGCATCGGAACTGCCGATGGTGAACTCTTCGACCTCCTCGCGGGATTGGCTCACCTCCTTGTGGATCAGGGGAAAGACGACCTGGCTCAGATCCCCGAGGATTCCCTGGGCGGCAACGGGGTGCGCCTGCTCGGGGGCACTGCCCGGAGAGTCGGGCCGGTCGCCGCGCCGGGCCATCAGGTCGACGGGGATCACGCTTTTTCCCATGAGGACGGGAGCGCGGAACTGGAGGAGGAACTGCTCCTCGGGGAGGTGTTCGGCCAGGGTTTTGATGGCGGCATATTGAATTCTGCCGTTGGCGTTGATGAGGCGGGTGATCTGATGTGCCAGATCGTCTTCTCTGCCTGGCTTGTACACGGGGAGGCACCTCCGTCCGGTTGGGGAACCGGGTCTTTCCCGGATTCGCAGCGGCGCATTGTCCCGAAATTGGGAAAAAAAAGCCACAGATATCGACGTCGAAGGATCACGTGCCATTGTATTGGGAAGGTATCTGTCCGTCGAATACGGACATCGATTTTTGGATCTCTCCGTTTTTTCGAGGATCGTGTCCCGCTTGGGCCCGGAAGTTTGAAACTCCTTGACTCGCCGTTGACGGGGTGTGATCGTCCACCAGGGTGGGTTGTTCTGCTTGCCGAGGGCTACCCCGACCTCTTTTTTTCCCGGTTGATCGTCCAGGGGGGGGCTTTCAGCAGGGGGTGGTGGGCGTGTCGGGGCAGTCGGTTATGGTGTCAGGCGGTCTGTCGCGGGGTTGTTGGATGAAGGTGTTTCGATGAGTGCTGGTCGTCTTGGGAAGTGGCGTCTCCTCCTCTGCTCTCTCTTGATGACGGGTGGGTGGAGTTTGTCGGCGGAGGCTTCCGGATACTGCGTTGTCAATGGCGCCGATGTCGAGATTCATGTCGTTTCGCTGGATACGCCGGCCTTTGTTGCGGACATTCCCCCGGGGGAAGACCGGTGTTGCGAGGCCCCGGGGTGTTTCAAGCGGAAACAACGGACCACGATTCTCATGGTGGTGACGGGGTACGTCCCGGTCACCCGGGAGAGCCATCCCGGGTGGGAAGCCGAGTGCCGGATCCGACCTTCGTCCGGAGACTCGGTGATGGTCACCGGCGGCCAGCAGCGGATCCAGTGTGAGATACGATCAGATTCCCCATGAGTCCAGGGCCCTCCCGGGCAGCCGTGATCCTGACGCAGAGATGGTCGCAAAGGCCAAGTCGGGAAACGTTCCTGCCTTCTCCGAGCTGGTGCGGCGTCACCATACCCGGACCCTCCGCTTTTTACTCCGTCGTCTCCCCATTCCGGACGAGGCGGAAGATTTGGCCCAGGAGACCTTCATTGAGGCTTACCGCACCCTCCATGCTTTTCGCGGGGGAAGTCGGTTCTCGACCTGGTTGCTGGGGATTGCTCTCAACATTTCGCGCAACCACTGTAATCGTGCGCGGCATCTGAGGCATCCGTCGCTGCCGGAAGAGGCCTTGGTGGCGACCCCGGATCCTTCGCCCGGTCCCCACGAGAGGGTCCGCTGTGGGGACAGGCTGCAGGTGTTGCAGGCAGCTCTGGATCGACTTCTTACCGAAGAGCTTCGTGAGGCCTTGGTGCTGGTCTCCATGGAGGGAATGAACTACGAGGATGCGGCGAGGGTGGCCGGCATCCCGGTTGGAACGATGAAGACGCGGGTATTCAGAGCCAGGCGTTTGTTGCGTGATGGTCTCGAAAGCGAAGGGCTCTTGGATTTGTTCCAGGGAGATTGACGGGCTGAGGCCCCCCTCCCGTGACGGATTTTGGACGGACTAAAGAAAACGCGCACGGATGAAACCCGATCGACCTGATCGGTTACCCATTCATAGGCCGGTTCCGAGCGGAACCCGGCAGGGGGTTGGGATATTGGTTGTTGGGTTACGGGGCAGTGCGGCAGGTCGCCGGGCGGGGCGGCGGGATACCGGGGGAGAGAGTCCCGGGGGCAAGGCAGGGGTGTGATGAACGAGGCCGAAATTCAGGAGCTGGTCAGTCGTGGGCTCGACGGTGATCTGGATCGGGGTGAGATCCGCCGGCTTTTCCGTTCCGTTCAGGACCCCAGGGTCGCCTTTGAGATGAAGGCAATGGCCGACCTTGAGTCCGGACTGGTGGAGTTGGCGGCGCGGGCCCTTGATCACCGTCCAGGGGAGGATTTTGTGGAACGGGTTCGTTCCGCTGTTTCACGAGGGGGCGTCGGTTCCTCTCCCTTCCACTACGGTCCCCTGTCCGCGGTCTGGTCCTGGTTGCGCTCCCCCAGCGGTTTGTCGTTTCAGCCGATCTCCTTTGTGGCCGGATCGTTGGTCTCCCTGCTGGTGCTCTTGGTCTCCGTTCCCTCGGTGGACCCGGGTCCGAAGATCGAACCAGTGCGTTTGGCTGTTCATCAGGTTCCTTTCGTCAAGGCGACCGCCAAGCTGGATTGGAATCAACGTTTCATCGTTCCGGCTGGGGATGCGGCGCAGTTGGTCCTGCGTTCGAGTGGGTCGAAGTCGGTCCATCTTCAATTCGAGGCGGCGGAGTCGGTCAAAATCGTGGTTGAGCATCGCCCCCCCAGCGGATCGCTTGGGGCGGTGCAGAGCCTTACCGTGTCGGGTTTCGGCTATGCCTCCCTCCAACGCCCACAATCGGGGGACTGGCTTTCGGTTCGCAATGATGGTCGGGTTCCGGTTCTGGTCTATCTTCACGCCTCGGATGACGAGAGCGCCGTTGTCAGTCCGGATCCGGGGGCGGGCGAGGGGCGGGCACTGTAGTGGGATTTCGATGACTTTTCCCTATTTTTCGGGTAAACTTCCCGGTCTTCTTTTCGCTTGGACTGGATGGCGGATCACAGCATTTTACAGGGACGGAGGCGTGATGAACAAAATGAGAATTTTTGGCCAGGCGTTGGGCATTGGTGTTCTGGGCGTGGCGCTGGCTGCCTGCTCGACGGCGAATGATGGCGGCTGGATCAGCAACGGCTTTCACCAGTGGCACCCGCAGACGGGCAAGACGACTGTCTCCTCGACCGGGACCCAGTGTTATTTCTGCCCCGGGGAGTTTCCCGACAGCGACAAGGACGGCGTTCCCGATTCCAAGGATAAGTGTCCGAATACCCCCGCCGGAACCAAGGTCGATGCCGATGGCTGTGGCGCGGACCAGGATCAGGACGGTGTCCCGGACAGTGACGACAAGTGTCCCGATACGCCGAAGGGAGTGGCTGTCGATAAGCAGGGTTGCGGTTTGGATTCGGACAAGGACGGGGTCCCCGATTTCCTCGACAAGTGCCCCGGCACGCCCGCAGGGACCCCGGTGGACCGACAGGGTTGCGGCAAGGAGAGCCCCAAGGATACGGACGGTGATGGGGTGGTGGATGGTACCGACCAATGCCCCGGGACTCCGGCTGGTGTCAAGCCGGATGTGCGCGGGTGCTGGGTGTTGCAGAACCTCCACTTCGATACCGATTCGGCGGTGATCAAGGAAGAGGGGCGGCGCGTCCTCGACGAGGCGATCGTTGTTCTGAAGCGCAACGCCGGCATGCGGTTTGAGGTGGATGGGCATACCGATCGTCAGGGCAGCGCCAAGCACAACAAGCAGTTGTCGATGAAGCGTGCTGATGCGGTCCGCGACTATCTGATCAAGGGCGGTGTGGAAGCGGGACGTCTGTCGGTCAAGGGATTTGGGTACGATGTCCCGGCTTCCGACAACAAGAGCGCCGAGGGTCGGCGTCTGAACCGGCGGGTGGAGCTGAAGCCCATGCCGTAAGCAGTTCCGAGGCCTCTCCGATGGGAAACCGTCGGAGAGGCTGACTGTAAGAGGGTGATGACCGGACGTTTGCGGGAGACTCTGGAAGTACTCAGGGTGGATGGCTGCAAGGACCCCATGGGATCAGTATCCATGGGGTCTTTTTTTTCCTGATACGAGTGAGAGCGGTCGAGTGGTTGGCCTTGGCCGGTTTATGGCGTTACCATATATTTGCGATCGAGGCAGGTGGTCTCTGCCCGGGACGGGAAGCTGGGGATGGGAAGCGGATACCGATGAAAGAGACCCTACGCCAAGTCAAGGGGATTGTCCTTCTGGTACTCTTCATGCCGCAGGATATCTTTTTGCGGATGCGGCATCAGGATCTGTTTCCCTTGGCGTTCCTTCTCCAGGCCATTCGCTGGGAAGGGACAGCGCTGACGACAATGATGAGCATATACCGGTATGCGCCGCCGATGTTGCTTCCGGTTCCCTTTGGGTTGGAGCAGTCTTCGTATCGTATGGCCGAGGTCATCGCCTACGGCCCCTACGGATTTGTCATCATCTCGGCCATGGCCTACGTCCTCTGGCGTTGGGGGAGATCCCACGCAAGGGGTGGGGAGATGAGCTTTCGCCGCTGCTGGGCGCTGGTCGGTCTGACCTTCTTCACCCCCTGGATTCCGAGCCTCCTGATTGACAGCTACCTGGTCCGGGCCGGGTTGGGGGGACCGATGGTGATCATCCCCTGGCACGTTACGATCGTCGTGGTCGAATGTGTATTGACGGCGAAGGGGTTGATCCTGGTATTCGATCTCCCCGTCGCCACCGCCAGGCGATTGGCTGGGGCGGTCGGTCTCACCTTTCTGTTCGCGGCGGGGCTTCTCATTCGCTGACAAAGATAATATCAAGAGTGGAGCATATATGCCCCCCTGAACGGTTACCATGGCTGAGGGTCTCGGTCATCCGAGGAAAGTGGTCACTGGGCACTGGCAAAGGTGATGCGGGGATCGACCAGGACGTAGCTCAGATCGGTAAGCAGCTTGGTGACGAGTCCCAGGAGGGTGAAAAAGTAGAGGGTGGCCATGACGACCGGATAGTCCCGGTTGATGACCGACTCGTAGCCCAGCAGACCGAGGCCATCGAGACTGAACAGGGTCTCGATGAGGAGGCTTCCAGAGAAAAATGCGGCGACGAAGGATCCGGGAAAGCCGGTCACGAGGGGGATCATGGCGTTGCGAAAGACGTGGCGGTAGAGGACGGCCCGTTCGGAGAGCCCTTTGGCGCGGGCGGTGATGACATATTGCCGGGAAATCTCTTCCAGAAAGCTGTTCTTGGTCAGCATGGTCATGACGGCAAATGAGGAGACCGTGGAAGCGGTCACCGGAAGGACCATGTGCCACAGGTAGTCGCTGATCCTGGCCGGCCAGGAGAGGAGTTCCCAGTTGTCCGAGACCAGGCCGCGCATGGGAAATACTGACCAGAAGCTGCCTCCTCCGAAGAGAACGATGAGCAGGATTCCCAGGACGAAACCCGGGATGGAATAGCCCGCCAGGATCAACACCGAGGTCCAGGCGTCGAAACGGCTGCCGTGACGGACCGCCTTCCGGATCCCCAGGGGGATGCTCACCAGATAGGTCAGCAGGAAGCTCCAGACTCCGAGGGAAATGGAGACGGGCAGCTTTTCGATCACGAGATCGACGACCCGCCGGTGGTGGTAGTAGGATTCGCCGAACTCGAAGCGGAGGAAGTTCCAGATCATGGTGGCGAACCGTTCATGGGCCGGTTTGTCGAAGCCATAGAGGCGACGCAGGGCCTCGATCTGGGCCGGGTCCAAGCCTTTGCCGCCGCGGTAGGAGGCGCCGTTGCCGGCAGGTGCGAGGGTTTCGCCGCCACTGCCGCTGTCATGTTTCTCCAACTGGGCGATCATCCGTTCCACCGGTCCCCCGGGGACGAACTGGATCACCAGGAAGGTGACGGCCATGACACCGAGCAGGGTCGGGATCATGAGAAGCAGGCGGCGGATGATGTAGGCGGTCACGAGGCCTCCGGTCGATCGTCCCGAGTCAGCGGACCCACCAGGAGAACAGCCAATCCTCGGGGGAGAAGAAAAGGGGCTGGGTGGCGGGCCGGGCGAAGCGGTTTTTGAAGGCGATCCGGTGGGCGTCCAGGTACCAGTGGGGGACGAGGTAATGACCGGCCAGGAGAACCCGATCCAGGCTGCGACAGGCTGCGATCAGGGTTTTTCGGTCCTGGGCCTGGATGATGTTCTCGACCAGGGCATCCACTGCGGGGTCGGCGAGACCGATGCGATTCTGGCTGCCGCGTATGGTGGCGCTGGTGGAGTGCCACATGGATCTCTGTTCATTGCCTGGCGACTGGGATTGGGGGAAAACGGCGACGATCAGGTCATAGTCGAACTCATCCAGACGCCTCTGGTAGAGCGAGAGATCCACGGTGCGGTAGCTGACCGCCACCCCCAGTTTTTTCAGGTTGGCGGCGTAGGGAGCCATGATCCTTTCGAAGGCGGGCGACGAGAGGAGTACCTCGAAGGCGAACCGATTCCCCTGGCCATCGACGAGAACCTTGTCCGGGCCCATTCGCCAGCCGGCGGCGGTCAGCAGTTCCTTGGCCTTCAGGAGATTTTCGCGCAGGGAGGCTGGCGGGGTGGTCGAAGGGGGAGGTTGGACCGCCTCGAAGACGACCGGATCCAGTTTGGCCCGCAGGGGTTCCAGGATGGCCAGCTCCTCCGGTGTCGGTTTGCCGACGGCCGCCATTTCGGAGTTGGAGAAATAACTTTCGGAACGTCGATATTGATCGTAGAAGAGATTGCGGTTCGACCACTCGAAATCGAAGGCCAGGGAAAGGGCCTGCCGTACCCGGAGGTCCTTGAACAGGGGACGTCGCAGGTTGAAGGCAAACCCTTGAATACCCGCCCCATTTTTGTGATGGAGGAGTTCCTTCCGCAGCTCTCCCGACGTAAATTTCGAGCCCTCGTAGTCTCTGGCCCATTGTTTGGAATTGTTCTCGGAGATGAAATCGAACTCTTCTGCCTTGAAGGCCTCCAGGGCGACGACCGGGTCGAGGTAGTATTTGACGACGATCCGCTCGAAATTGTACATCCCGCGATTGACGGGTCGCTCCCATCCCCAATACTCGGGGTTGCGCTTGTAGGTGATGGTTCGTCCGGGGTCTACGGATTCGACGAGGTAGGGTCCTGAGCCGAGGGGAGGGGTCAGGTCATCCTTGTCGAAGGGGATTTTCTCGAGATAGGCCCGGCTGAAGATGGGAATCTCGCCCGCGATCAGAGGCAGTTCCCGGTTTTTCCGGGAAAAGAGGAAACGGACCCGGTGGGTGTCGATCACTTCGGCACCCTGGATATCGCGCCAGTAGGCCTGGAAACCGGGACTGGCCTTGTCCGATTTCATGGTTTCCAGGGAGAACTTGACGTCCTGAGCGGTGACCGGGGAGCCGTCGGCGAAACGGGCCTTGGGGTGGAGGGTATAGACCAGGGAGAGGCCATCTTCGGCCAGGTCGATGGATTCGGCCAGGAGGCCGTAATGGGCAAAGGGTTCATCCAGGGAGGGGACGGTCAGGCGCTCGAAGACCAGGGCGCCCAGGAGATCCGGCGGGGTTCCTTTGAGGGTGTAGGGATTCATCTTGTCGAATCCGCCCAGGCTGTGCAACACCAGGGTTCCCCCGACCTTGGCCTCTGGAGACGTATAGTCGAATCCCTGGAAGTCATTGCCGTATTTCCGTTTGCCGTCAAGACTGATTCCCGACTCGGCCAGAAGCGGTTGGCACCATGTCAGCAGGAGCAACAGGAGAAGGGGAGGGATTGCTGTCGCGAACAGGCGACTCCGTTCCCGAGGGTTCGGGGCTGGTCTCGTCATTCTGCACATCCTTTGGTCGGATTGATCGACATCGAACGAAAGACGACAAAAGAAAAACGACAAAAAAGACGACACCGTGAGTTGGCCGGGGGACCGGGTGGAGGCCCCGCCTTGCCCCTTGGTGGGGGTCCGGGGGTGAAGTCCCTGAGATGACGGAACGATACCTCTTCCCAAGTCCCACTGAACGGTCACCTCCGGAGACCCGGGACACAAAAAAGCCCGCAGCGGCTCATTCTTGCGGGCTTTCCGGATCTCCCTGGGATGGTCCCAAGACCCTCCCAAGATCTTCCCAAGATCTTCCCAAGATCTTCCCAAGATCTTCCCAAGATCTTTCCGGGTTCTTCGTGAGGACCTTCCCGGGAGTTTCCCGGATCTCATCCTGGTGCCGGAGGCGGGAGTCGAACCCGCACATCCCAAGGGACGCCAGATTTTGAGTCTGGTGCGTCTACCAGTTCCGCCACCCCGGCTGACAGGCAACCCGCCACAGTCTGGCAGAGGCTGGGCCCGGCGTCAATGTGGAAGATGTCTTTGCCCTTGACCGCTTCCATGGCCGATCCCGGGTCCTGGTCCATGGCTGGAGAAGAGTTCGCTGCATCAGAGGGCAACCAGCGCCTGGTCCAGATCGGCCAGGATATCGGCGGAATCCTCGAGACCGATGGAGAGGCGGACAAGTCCCTGGGTGATACCGGCGGCCAGTCGGGCCTCCTCGCTCAATTTGCCGTGAGTGGTGGTGGCCGGGTGGGTGACCAGGGTTCGGGAGTCACCCAGATTGGCGGTGATGGTCGCCAGACGGAGGCGATCGATGAAGGCCCAGGCCCGTTCTCGACTGCCCAACTCCAGGCAGACGACTCCCCCGAACCGACGCATTTGGCGTTTGGCCAACTCATGCTGTGGGTGGCTGGCCAGACCGGGGTAACGGACGGCGCCGGCCAGTTCGGGGCGGCTTTCCAGATATCGGGCGACGGCCTCGGCATTCTCGCAATGTTTGTCCATGCGCAGCGGCAGCGTCTCCATCCCCTTGAGCAGGACCCAGGCGTTGAAGGGTGAGAGGGTGGGGCCGGTATTGCGCAGGAAGGGATAGAGAGACCCCATCAGGAGTGATCGCGAGCCGACGACGGCGCCACCGAGTACCCTTCCCTGGCCGTCGAGATACTTGGTCCCCGAATGGGCGACGAGGTGGGCCCCCAGTTTCAGGGGCTGCTGGAGGCAGGGGGTGGAGAAGACGTTGTCCACCGCCAGCAAGATGTTATTTCCACGGGCGATCGCGGCCAATTCAGCAAGATCGACCATTTCCAGCGTCGGGTTGGCGGGTGTTTCGACCATGAAGAGACGGGTATTGGGACGAACGGCCCTCCGCCAAGCCTCCGGATCCGCCAGGGGAACCTGATCGACCTGGATGCCGAAACGGGGCAGGATACCGGTGGCAATGTTGGTGGTCGAGCCGAAGACCGAGCGACTGACGACAAGATGGTCACCGGCGGCGAGGAAGGAGAAGAAGATGGCATGAATGGCGGCCATGCCCGAGGCAGTGGCCAAGGCCCTTTCACCACCCTCCAGGGCGGCCAGACGCTCTTCGAAGGCGGCGACGGTTGGGTTGGTGAAGCGACTGTAGATGTTGCCACTCTCCTCCTCGGCGAAAACGGCCTTGGCCTGAGCGGCAGAGGTGAAGACGAAACTGGAGGTGACGAACATCGCCGGGCTGTTTTCCCTGGCGTCGGTTGCCATCTCGCCACTGTGCAGGGCACGGGTGGCCTGGCCGGCGTTTCCATCGTCCAGCCACTTGTTTTTCTTCATCATGATGTCAAACTCCTTCCGCGAAAAGCCGAACCAGGTCAAAAAAAAATCAGGAGCCGGCCATAAGACCCGGGGTGTGAGGGTTGACAGATTCCCGAGCGGGATCGATCATCCCAGGCGCGATCCTTTGGTCGTTTCCGGCAGATCCGTGCTCCCATGAGGGTGTTCCACGAGCCCGTATGGCGGTCTGCCGACAGGATCCCCGGCCCGCGTGGCGGAAACGGTAGACGCTGCGGACTTAAAATCCGCTGGCCTTGCGGCCGTCCCGGTTCGACCCCGGGCGTGGGCACCAAGACCCCCCTCCTTCTGCTGCGAGTCGCGGGAGGCCCGGCTCGTCGCGGGCGCCGTTCCCCGGGTTCGAGGCAGGGAGGGGGACCACAAGACTGGAGGATCGCAAGACAACGGGAACGGGTTGGAGGTTCGTCGTCTTCGCCCGGGAAGTCAAGGATGCGGGGGAGTACCGGTCGTTGTACCAATCCGACCGGAAAGAGTTGCTGCGGCGGTTGCTCCCACCGGGCTTTGCTCGTCGGGCTGTCGGTCGGCGGGTCGTTACTTGATGGACGGATCCCGGATGTTCTTCGGTCGCTCCCCAAGACCGGCTTCCAATGCCAACTCCCGTCGCCTTTTCGAGTAGGTAGGGGCCACCATGGGGAAGTCCTTGGGTAAATTGAAGCGGTTGCGGTACTCGTGGACCTTCAGGTGGTGTGATCGGGTCAGGTGGCTCTTCAGGGCCTTGGTGGCCTTGCCACAGATGAGGCAGTAGACGTTCTCCGCTGTGACTGCTTCGGCGATGGGGATGACCGGGAGATGTCTCTCCCTCTCCGGGAGTAACGTCCGTCCTGTCCCTTGGAACAGCTCTTCCACCATCTGCCTGGTACCGAAAGAAGGCGTCTCCTGGCCGGCTTCGGTTTCCGCTGCGATGGCGGACAAGGTTCGGAAGATCTCCTTGACAAGGGCTGGGAGCGCCTCTGGGGAAATTTCGTTCCTTGAGACGAAGGATTCCACAATCTGGGTGGTGAATTTGACCAGTGACATCGACCGTTACCCATCCCCGCCCGTTCCCGGGCATGCCACAACAACAAAATAACTGATCTCAACGACAGGAGCGGATAATATAATAGTATAAGGAATTAATTAGAAGGAAAAAATTTTCCCTTGCCCTCATCCTGGGAGCGGATCCGGAGGGCTTCGAAAAAATCAGAGGATATTCAGAGTTGTTTCCAAGGAAGCCGCTATTCCCCAACTCTCTGCCGATCGGGAACCTTGGGTCCGGGGTCTTCCGGGCGGCCCCGGTTTGATTCTCTGAATTGAGTTTGCGGGAGGAAGAAAATGGTGCAGGCATATGCGGAAAGTTGATATGTCATTGGGCAAGAGCCTGTCGCAAGAATGCAGCAGGCCCTGGGACGCAGGGATGCGTTTGCGGGATCAAACGGTGTAACCGATCGGTTCCGCGAGGAAGGTGAAAACTTGTACGCGGTTGCCGTCGAATGGCATGGCCATGGAAGGACTCCACGACACGCTCTCGCCATTCTGGAATCCGGAGCTTCCAGGGGAAGGCAATAATCCACAACTCACTGCGGTGGGCTGTTGTTGTTGAATGCTTCCCGGGGTTGACGAATTGACCTAAACATAACAAATTTACTTCGAATCCATGACAGGCACTCTTCCGCCGTGTGGTCGTAACGGTGATCAGCTGGAATTCTTGAAGAGGGACTCGGCGGCATTGCGGGGGGAGGCTTCCTCCTTGGGGTGGCCCCCGAGGGGCTGGCCTTTTCCCGGCCCTGGCTTGAAAAAGTCGCAGAAGTTGGCTGCGTCCTTCCGGATGACTCTTTCAGCCTGATTTTCCCGGCATTGGTTGTAGGCCCCGGGATCATGGAACCGACAGTTCAGACAGACCCGGGTGTCCCGCCCGCAGCGCGGGCAACCATCGCGACGCCCAAACCCCTCTGCGGCGATTCCGGTCCGGCAGGCGTGGCAACTCCCGACAAGATCCATCCGACGACCCCCAGCCAGAAGATGACCAGCACCGTTTGATTGATGCCGGAAGAGCCGGCATGCCCGTTGAGTTTGGCCGGCCATCCCCGGCGGGAGCGGCCCGTTTCCAACGGGCTGCTACACCTTCCCTTGACACCTTCCGGAAGAGATCGGCGGCCAAAGCCGGCGGGCGGATCCCGAAAGAGCCGACCGTGGAGGTGAGTTTTGCGAAATTGCATCGAAATTGCAATACCCCCGGTACATGTCCCGGAAAGGCAAAGTCTGCGCATCGTCCCTCCGGGGCGGAGGTGTTTATGGATGGACTTTTCGTGAGTCTGTCAGGGGAGCGAAGACGCGATGGCTAAAAAGATGAAAATCGTTCCATTGGTCAGCCCGACTGTGCAGCGGCGACCGGCGATCACCTGTCCGGTCTGCGGCGGTCACCCGGCCAACATCTTCCAATGTTCCTCTTGCGGCGAGGTGCGTTGTGGCGGCCAGGGTTGTACCGGCAGCGGTCGCAACGCGACCCCATGGTGGGCCGGATCCGGGATCCAGTGTCGCAGTTGCGGGGAGGGTCGCTACCACCCGATTCCTCCGGGAAGCGCCGGCATCAGCGCGGCCCCCCGGGACCAGCAGATGGATCCGCGGAAGGGGTGGCATTCCTTCCCACGGTTACCACATGCCACTGGGAGGTGACGAGGAGACGTCGGGCCACCCGAAGAATGTCGTCACGACCAACGGCCCGCACCCGCTCGGGCCACTTTTCCAGGTAGTCGGTTCCCCGTTTGTGGAAAGCGACGATGGCCCAGGTGGAGGCGATGTTGCCGAGCCCGCTCAGGCGGAGAGGAAATGAGCCCGTCAGGTATTCTTTGGCCTGTTGGAGTTCTGCCTCGGTGACCCCGTCCTGGTAAAGACGGGCGATCTCGGCCCGGATCAGCGCCAAGGCCTCTTGGGCGGATGCAGTCTTGCTCTTGGTGTCGATGCTCCAACTGCCGCGACCGATATCGGTGATGAAGTGGGAATAGACCGAGTAGGCGAGCCCGCGCTTCTGTCGGATTTCCTCGGTCAGGCGGCTGCTGAAGGAGCCCCCACCGAGGATATGGTTCAGGACGAGGAGGGGGAAGAAGTCGGGATCAGCGCGGTTGATGCCGATCACTCCCAGGCGGACCGTCGACTGGGGGATGTCCATCGGCAGATGGATCGGCCCCTCCTGCGGGATTCCTTCGGCGGGAGGGACCGGTCGCAGGGCCGTGGGCTCGTCGCTCAGCCCGGAGAGGTGACGGGAAAGAAGCTCCTGAAGCCGCGCCGGGGTCACGTCCCCGGCGACGGCCATGACCATGTTCCTTCCCCGGTAAAGCTCCTGGTGGAAGCCCGCCACGTCGGTCAGTCCGATTCCCTTGAGAGAATCCTCCGTTCCTCCGGTGGGTCGGGCGTAGGGGTGCTTGCCGTAGAGGGAGCGGTCCAGGGCCTCGCCGGCGACCACATCGGGGTCGCTGCGCCCGTTTGCCCAGGAGGCGATCAGCTCGGCTCGTCCCCGCTCCAGATTGGCGCCATCGTGGCGGGGTCTGATCAGGGCATCGGCCAGTGATGCCCAGGCCACATCCAGATGTTGGGTCAGACTCGTGAGGGTGACTTCCGTGGTATCGCGCCCGGCCTCGGCGGAGAGGACGATACCGAACCGGTCCAGCCGATCGTGGAAGGCAGCGGCATCCAGATCGCCTCCACCCTCATTGAACATCCAGGCCGCCAGACTGGCCAATCCCTCCTTGCCGACCGGATCCTGCGCGGACCCTCCTCCGGCGAGGATCCGGACCTCCACCATGGGGTTGCTGTGACTCTCGAAGAGATATACGACCATTCCCCGAGGGGTCGTAAAGGTCTGGACGGCAGTCCCTGGCCGGGGCGGTAAACCCGTTCCTGATTTTTCCTCCACCTGGGCAGGGGTGGAATCGGGGGATGCCGGGGTGAGGGTTCCGACCATGGCCAGATCGCGTTGCAGGTATTTGGCGGCCACCTGTCGGAGTGCGACCGGGGTGATCTTGCGGATACGATCGGGATACTCTTCCAGGGCGAGGTGCCAGTCGACGTGACTGGCCCATGCCCGACCGACGGTCCAGGCGGTGCGATAGACCGAATCCCGGGAATAGGTGTGGCCGGCGATGATCCCGTTGGTGGCCCTTTCCCATTCTTCGGCGCTTATCGCCTCTTCGGCCACTTTGGCTATTTCCTGGAAGAGGCTGAACTCCAGCGTGGCCAGCGACACTCCGGCCCTGGGAACCGCCGTGATGGTGAAGAGATCCCGATGGCGCGACATCCATGGGTGGTCGACCGAGGTGGAGACGGCCACGCCCTGTTCCATGACCAGACGGCGGTAAAGCAGGCTCGAATTGCCTCCCCCGAGGACCCAGGCCAGGAGCTTCAGAGAGATGACCTCGTCGGGGTCGATCCCCGGCTCGCCCAGGGAGGGTACGGGGAAGGCTATCTGAAGGACGGAGAGGGTCGCCCTGGGATCGGCGACCTCCAGACGCTCCCCCTTGGGCGGGGGGCCGACAGCGCCGGGTTGGGCTTCAGCGACGGATTGGGCTACGGAAGGGCGGGTACGGGGCGGCAAAGGTGCGAAGTAGCGCTCGACCAGTGACCAGGTCCGATTGAAGTCGAGATCCCCCGCCAGGACGAGCAAGGCATTGTCGGGGGCATAATAGCGGTGGTGCCAGGCCTGGAGGTCCGCCACCGTGAGCTTTTCAATATCGGTCATCCAGCCGATGATGGGGCGTCCGTATGGGTGCCCGGCAAAGGCCATGGCGCGGAACCTCTCCTGCATGCCGCCGAAAGGATCGGAATCGATCGAGGTGCGGCGCTCTTCCTGGACTACCTTGTTTTCCGAGGAAAATTTCTCTCCCGATGTGGCCAGCTCGCGCATCCGCGCCGATTCGAGCCGCAGGGCCAGTTCCAGGCGGTCGGAGGCCAGATTGATGTGGTAGAGGGTATAGTCGGCGGCTGTGCTGGCGTTATCGTCGCCGCCGTTGCGGGCGACGATGCGGCTGAATTGCCCGGGTCCCTCTTCGGTGTCTCCCTGAAACATCATGTGTTCCAGCATGTGGGCGAGGCCCGTTTTGCCCGTTTCCTCATCGACCGCACCTACCCGATACCAGACCTGACTCGTGATGATCGGGGCCTTGGGTTCCCGGATCATGATGACCTGGAGACCGTTTCCCAGTTTTCCGTCCCGGTAATCGAGACCCGGCACTGCGGTTACCGGAGAGGGTTGCGATGAGGGGGTATCAGCGTGTGCTGCCGCGCCCCACAAGGGCAGGAGGAGGCAGACGAGCCACCCCAGGATGAGAGGCGTCGTCAGGAGAAAGGTCAGGCCCGACCTCCCGGGTTTCTCTGTTGCACGCCGGTCAAGGGCCTTTCTTGCCACCGATCCATTCGGGGAGACTTTCCTGTTCACGATCACTCCTGGGCGCGGGGTTGTTTCTGGGAGCGGAGGCGGGGGTGCCGAACAGGATACCGGCGGCGCTCTCCCGGGAAGAGGCGTCGGCGGGACTGCTCTCCTCCTGCTGACTCTTTTTGGAGCCTTCCCCCGACGGGGTGGGGGGAGCGGGGAGTTGATCGAGATCCGGGGGCACCTCCAGGGGCTCTCGGGTTGCGACGCGGCTGGGGTCGAGGTAATCGGCTTCCCAGGGCAATTTGAAATTGCTGGAGCAGCCGGAGGCGAGGGTGCTACAGCAGAACAGGAGCGCACAGGACGTCAGTCGTCTCATTTCTCGGCTTCCTTGGGCAGGGTGAAGCTTTCCCAGACCATCACGCCGATACCCAGGGTGATGGCGCTGTCGGCGATATTGAAGACCGGCCACGAAAGATCATGCCAATGAACGTGGATAAAGTCCACCACCCAGCCGAAACGGAGTCGGTCGACGAGATTGCCGAGGGCTCCTCCAAGGATCCATCCCAGGGCCAGGGCGCTCAAAGGGCGGGTGGTGCGGGAGAGGAGGTAAAGGATCACGCCCGAGGCGAGCAGAGCGACGCCGACCAGGAGCAGTTGCCGGTAGAGGCCAGGCAGGGCGTTGAAGAGACCGAAGGCGGCGCCCGGGTTGTGGACCAGGGTCAGGTCGAAGAATCCAGGGATGATGGCCACTCCCTCGCGGGAGAGGTGGAGGGTGGCCAGGTGCTTGCTCACCTGATCGAGCACGAGGACGACGCCGCCGAGAAGTGAGGAGACGATTCTGGCATCGATGCGAAAGGGCCAGGTCATGACGCCACCTTCCCGAAGGGAGTCCGCCGGATCCGGGTTGGGGGCGAGGGGTCGTTCGGGCCGAGAGCGGAGGGTGCAGGAAGCACTGACTGGGAAGAGGACATCTCAATCTCCTTCAAGGGCGGCGAACATGGCCTCGGCGCGGGCGATGTCGCGGGCGATCTGCCGCATCAGTTCGGATGGGGAGGGGAAGGCAATCTGCTCCCGTAGAAACTCATGGAAGCGGATGCGCATGACCTTGCGGTAGAGGTTCCCGCAGGGCCGGAGGAAGTGGACCTCCAGGTGGGGTTCCGTTTCCCCGAAGGTGGGATTGCCGCCGACATTGGCGACACCGGGGAGCCACCCCTCCTCGGTACGACCTTCGACGATGTAGACCCCCGGTGGGGGATGGAGGAGTCCGTTCAGGTTGAGGTTGGCGGTCGGGAACCCCAGGCTCCTTCCCCTGTGGTGTCCGTGTCCGACCCGTCCTTCGATCTCGAAGTGATGCCCGAGAAGGCGGGCGGCGAGGGAGAAGTCGCGGTTGTGAACCACCTCGCGGACCCGGGTGGAGGAGATCACCTCGCCGTCCAGGTTGAGGAGTTCGCGTTGATGGACACCGAAGCCGAAGTGCCGTCCCAGCTCTCTGAGGACATCGAAGTTGCCGGAGCCGTGGCATCCGAAATGAAAATTGGTTCCGACCAGCACTTCCTTGAGGGCAAGCCCGCCGACCAAAATCTCTTCGACGAAGGCACGCGGGGTCAAGGCGGCGAGGAGATGGGTGAAAGGGAGAATGAACATGGCGTCGACGCCGAAGCGGGACATCCACCGGGATTTGCCGCGCACGCCGGTGATGCGGGGAGGCGCCATGGCCGGATTGACGAGGCGCATGGGGTGGGGCTCGAAGGTGATCGCCATGACCGGGGCCCCGTGCGGGGCGGCCAGGTGGTCCAGCTCGTGGAAGAGGGATTGGTGGCCGAGATGGACGCCGTCGAAGTTGCCGATCGTGGCGGCAGCCCCCCGGAACTTCCCGGGGATGTTGGAAAGACCGCGAATGATGTACATTGAGGGGGGGCAGACTCCCGATGCAGCCGAGCAAAACCACGCGCCCCCGGGGTACTCCTGAAGGGCGCGAGCGGGAAGCTACCGGAAGGTTTCCTTCCAGTCAACGCCGGGACGTGGGTTGAAAAGGGGGCGGTGGCGATTTAGAGTGCGTCGCCTGTTGCGTGGATCCCGTCAGTCCTGATTTGGAGAGCCGTTTCATGTTGAATGCGATGCGCCGCGGCGCCAATACCTGGGTCATCAAACTGCTTCTGGTGATGTTGGCCTTGAGTTTCGGCATCTGGGGGGTGGGCGACTACGTCAACAGCCGCGGTCAGAAAGCGGTTGCAGTTGTGGATGGTGAAGGGATCGGTCCCGGAGAATTCGCCAAGGCCTACGAGGATCAG
This sequence comes from Magnetococcales bacterium, assembly GCA_015229005.1. Classification (GTDB taxonomy): domain Bacteria; phylum Pseudomonadota; class Magnetococcia; order Magnetococcales; family JADGCL01; genus JADGCL01. The sequence continues at coordinate 6,948 of JADGCL010000019.1, read as the reverse complement.
CTGAACGCCCTGCGCAAACGGGTCGGCGAAGCCTTTGACAAAAAGAAGTTCGAGGAGACATTCCAACTTCGCCAGCAGACCCTCAGTCGGTTGATCGACCAACGCCTGATCCTGGCCGCCGCGACCTCTCTGGGGCTGACGGTCTCTCCGGATTTCCTGCGTCGGCGCATCGCCGCCAATCCTCTCTTCCAGGAGGGCGGAGGGTTCAGCATGGGGCGCTACGATCTGGTCATGCGCAATAGCGGATTGACACCACGAGAGTTCGAGGGGGAAATCGTCAAGGAGATTCTCGTCGGTCAGTTGCAGAATTCGCTGATGGACGCAACTGCCCCGCTTCCGACGCTCCTCCTCCAGGATACCTTCCAAATGGAGAACGAGAGGCGGGTGATCGAGGCCCTGCTTCTCAAGCCTCTCGATCTGGAGCCGGAGATTCAGCCCGATGATGAGGCGCTGACGGCCTTTCTGACCGAGAACCGGGAGCGGTATCGGACCCCGGCCCGGCTCAAGTTGCGTTATCTGGTTCTTTCCACGGATGCGGTGCGGGATTCGGTGACGGCTTCCCCGGAGGATATGGAGGCCTTCTATCAGGAACATCTGGACGAATGGCATCGGCAGGAGGTGCGGCGGGCGCGTCACATTCTGATCCCCATTGCCCCCGGGGAGGGGGGCGAAGAGGCGGCCCTGAAGAAGATCCAGGGGTTGGCGGCCCGGATCGGGGCGGGGGAGTCGTTTGAGGAGGTGGCCCGGTCCGAATCCCAGGATGTGACCGCGAGCCAGGGCGGGGATCTGGGAGAGGTCACCCCCGGCCTCATGACCAAGTCCTTCGATGAGGCCCTTTTCTCCCTGCCTCAGGGCAAGGTTTCCGACCCGGTCAAGACCACTTTCGGCTACCACCTGATTCGGGTCGATTCGGTGACTCCGGGCAGAGAGAAGCCGCTTGCCGAGGTGGAGTCGGAGGTCAAGGAACGGGTACTCCGGCAGAAGGCGGTGGACCAGGTCTATGCCCGTTCGGAGACCCTGGAGGAGCAATTGTATGTTTCCGGGGATCTCAAGGCCCTCGCCCAGGAGAACAATCTCACCTTCCGGGAGATCGATTTTCAGAGCGGTCAAGATCCCGCCCGTCAGGGGGTGGAGGCCGATCCCAAGTTCATGGAGACGGCCTTCGCCACCCCCAAGGGGGAGATCAGCGCTCTGGTCGAATTGGCTGACGGGCAGTTTTTTGCCTTGGAGGTGGTCGACCGTACCGAACCCGAATTCCAGAGTCTGGATCAGGCCCGGGAGGCGCTTTTGATCGATTATCGAAAGGAAAAGTCTCGGGAGATGGCGAAGGAGCATGTCCAGACGATGCTCAAGGCCTTGGCCGACGGTGGTACGTGGGAGGATGCCCACAAGCTGCATGCGGCGGCTCTGAGTCACCGCTGGGAAGCGGTGACCTTCAACGGCGCCGGTGAGAAGGATGGGCCGCCCCTTGAGGTGCGGAAGGCTGCTTTTCGCACAAGTCCGAACAAGCCACTCTTTCCGGAACCGGTCGAAAGCCGTGACGGTCTCTACGTTGTGAGGCTGGAGAAGGTGGTTCCGGCAGACCCCGCCGCCCTGCCCGAGGCGGAGGCGAAGCTCAGGCCGCGTCTGGAGGCGGGCTTGGCTGGAGAGATGTTCGAGGCCTATCTGTACGGCCTGAGGTCCAGGTCGGAGGTGGTCATCCACGAGGATGTCTTGAACCGGTTCTAGCGGCTCGTTGGGTACTTGGCCGCGAATTGGTGTTTCCGGGAGGGGGTGCCGTGTCCCGATCGATTTCGATTCCCATTCGCGAGGAGGGGTCGCTGCGGGTGGCGGGGGTCTTCTGCCGGAGTTTGGACGTACTCTCGGAGGAGGAGCTCGCGGCCCTCGCTCGGTTGAAGGAGCTTCGTGCGGCGGCCGCAGCGGTCAAGGGAAGGATGGCGGCCCTGACCCCCGGGGATGAGGACCACGCGGCGGCGCAGGCGGAACTGGAGTCGCTGCGCCAGCAGGCGGAACACTGGCGTCAACTCCGGGAACGTGCCACCCACGCCAAGCACGTCGCTCTGGGACATACGGTCTAGATCGCTGGTGGCTTGTGTCAGCGGGGAAAGACCTTCTTGAAGGGCTTCACCACCACCTCGGCGTAGACCCCTTGGGCCACATAGGGGTCGTTGTCGGCCCAATTCTTTGCCTCCTCCGGTGAGGCGAAGTCGGCCACGACCAGGCTGCCGGTAAAGCCGGCCTCGCCCGGGTCATCACTGGCGATGGCCGGCAGCGGCCCGGCCAGGAGCAGACGCCCCTGTCGTTCCAGGAGTTCCAGTCGTTCCAGGTGCGCCGGACGGGCCTGGCGCCGCAAGGGAAGGGAGTTTTCGACGTCTCGACTCATGATGGCGTAATACACGACACGGGGCTCCTCGTGGCTGAACAGGTGGGAGAGCTTTCCATCTTGAAGCCCTGCCCCCCGGTAGCGGGAAGTGCCGGGCAGGGGTCTCCCCGGGCGGGAGTGTAAGCGCTCACCGAAGTTCAGAACCAGGATTCTTGATCGGAAACCTTGCGTGCCGTCGTCGGCGGGGAGATGATGCCGGGTCCCGGTGGGGCTTGCGAATGCCGGGAGGGCTTTGCCCAGTAGCGGCCTGGCGGTGCCCTCCTCTCTCTCCCCGGTTCCACCCGCCATCGACCTGATCCCCGGACGACACTCACGGCCATGGACGACTCACTTTCCCGGACCTTCAATGCCATCGAGGAGAAACTCGTTCTCCTAAGGGGGCATCTTTGACTACGAAAACGGCAAGAAGCGGCTCGAAGAGCTGACGGCGCTGAGTGCCGCCCCCGATCTTTGGGGGCGACCGGAGGCCGCCCGGGTGTTGATGCAGGAGAAAAGCCGGCTGGAGAAGACGATCGGCGAGTGGGATGCCCTCTCCCGGGAGTTCGGCGACTGCCGGGAGATGCTGCAGTTGGCGGTCGAGGAACGGGATGAGGCGGTGATGGCCGACGTCACCCAGCAGGGGCGGGGTCTTCTCCTCCGGGTGGAAGAGTTGGAGCTGACCCGCCTCCTCTCGGGGGAGGCCGATGCCAACAACGCCTTTCTCGAAATCCACCCGGGTGCCGGAGGAACCGAATCGCAGGATTGGGCGGAGATGCTCCTGCGGATGTATCTGCGCTGGTGCGAGTCCCACGGTTTTCAGGTCGAGATCGTCGATCAGCAGCCGGGGGAGGAGGCAGGCATCAAGTCGGTCAGCCTGCGGGTCGAGGGGCAATTCGCCTACGGTTACCTCAAGACCGAGGGGGGTATCCATCGCCTGGTCCGGATCAGCCCGTTCGATGCCTCGGCTCGGCGTCATACCTCTTTCAGCTCGGTCTACGTCTATCCCGAGGTGGACGATCGGATCGAGATCCACATCGAGGACAAGGATCTCCGGATCGACACCTTTCGCGCCTCCGGCGCCGGCGGGCAACACGTCAACAAGACCAGTTCCGCCATCCGCATTACCCACCTGCCGACCAACATCGTCGTCCAGTGCCAGAACGGACGCTCGCAACACCGCAACAAGGACGAGGCGATGCAGATGCTCCGGGCGAGACTCTACCAGCGGGAGTTGGACATTCGTGCGGAAGCGGCCAAGGCCATCAACGACGCCAAGAGCGACATCGGCTGGGGACATCAGATCCGCTCCTATGTTCTCCACCCTTACCGGCTGGTGAAGGATCTGCGAACCGGGGTCGAGGTGGGCAATGCCGATGGGGTGTTGGATGGCACCCTGGATCCGTTCATCAAGGCTGCCCTGGCGCAGCGGGTGGTCTCCTGACCGGGGGTGCGGCCCTGGGTCGGGGGGTGGGTTTCCTGATATCGGCGCCGGGGGAGGGGGGTGGTCTCCCAGGCGGGCGAGTGGGATGCGGATGATGGTTGGGGATCGGTACGAGTGGCTGATCGGCCTCAGATATCTCAGGTCCAAGCGCACTGAGGGTTTCATCAGTGTCATCACCTTTCTGTCGATGGGGGGGATCGCCCTGGGGGTGGCGGCCCTCATCGTCGTCCTGGCGGTCATGACCGGCTTTCGGGCCGAGTTGGAAAGGCAGATCCTTGGGGTCACCAGCGACATCGTCATCCAACCCCTGGGGGGGATGCTGACCGGCTATGGGGAGCTGTTGCAGAAGATTCGTTCCCATCCCCAGGTCGAGGCGGCGGCCCCCTTTGTGGTCGGCCAGGCATTGTTGAGTGCCGACGGGGGGGCGGCGGGGGCGGTGTTTCGCGGGGTGGATCCCGCCGCGGAGAAGGACGTCTCTTCCCTGGAGGGGAATCTCAGGTGGGGGAATCTCGCCGATCTGCCGGGTTTCGGCATCATCCTGGGGCGGCGGTTGGCGGACAGGCTTGGGGTCGGTCGCGGCGACCGGGTGAATGTCATGGTCCCGGTGACGGATGTCACGGCGATGGGGAGCCTCCCGCGGATGAAGCGCTTCCGGCTGGTCGGGATCTTCGAGTCCGGCATGTATGATTATGACAATACCCTGGCCTATGCCCACCTTCCGGACGTGCAGAAGCTCTTCCGCCTCGGGGAGGGGGTGACCGGCATCGAAGTGCGCTGCACCACCCCCGATGACGCCCTCGAGGTCAGCCGGTCGTTTCGCGAGGGGTTCGGCGGGGTGTACGACATCAAGAACTGGATGGACATGAACGCCAATTTTTTCAAGGCGCTCCAATTGGAGAAGGCGACGATGTTTGTCATCCTCTTCCTGGTGGTCGTGGTTGCGGCCTTCAACATCATCTCCACTCTGATCATGATAGTCATGGAGAAGGGGCGGGATATCGCCATCCTCAAGACCATGGGGGCCACCTCCCGGGGGATCATGGCGATCTTCCTGATCAACGGCGGTGTGATCGGCATCGTCGGCACCCTGGTTGGATTGGGCCTGGGGCTTATCCTGGCGGACAATCTGGAGGTGACCCTCAAGGCGATCGAGAGGCTTTTTCATATCCAGATACTCTCCGGCGAGGTTTACTATATCGATCATTTGCCGTCGCGGGTGCTGTTCTCGGACGTGGCCTGGATCACCGGTGTGAGTCTGGGCATCAGCCTCCTGGCGACCCTCTATCCCGCCCGGCGGGCGGCGCGGGTCGATCCGGTGGAAACGTTGCGCTATGAGTGATTCACCCCTGGTGCGGGCGGTCGGGATCGAGCGGGTGTTCCGCACACCGGACCATTCCCTGCGGATCCTGGCCGGGGTTGACCTGACCCTGGATGAGGGGGAGACAGCGGCGCTGGTAGGGGTTTCCGGATCCGGGAAGAGTACCCTGATCCAGATCCTGGGAGGGTTGGACCGACCGGACGCTGGGCAGGTATTCCTCGCCGGGGAGGATCTGTATGCCCTCAGCCAGGAACGGCGATCGACCGTGTGCAATCGCCGGATTGGGTTCGTCTATCAGTTTCACCGGTTGATGGCCGATTTTTCGGCCCTGGAAAACGTCATGATGCCCCTTTTGATCCGGCGCCTGAAGGCCGGCGAGGCCCGTTCCCGGGCGGAGGTGATGCTGGAGGAGGTGGGATTATCCGGGCGGCGGCATCACAAGCCGGGACAGCTCTCCGGCGGGGAGCAGCAGCGGGTGGCCATCGCCCGGGCGATGGTGGGCGATCCTGACCTTTTGCTGGCCGACGAGCCGACCGGCAATCTGGACCAGGGCAATGCCGGGGCGATCTTCGAGTTGCTCGTGGCGATGAATCGCCGGCGGCATTTGACCTGCCTCATGGTTACGCACAATCCCGAGCTGGCCCGGCGCCTGGATCGGCGCTTTCATCTGGATGGGGGGGCCCTGGTCGAGGAGGTCTGAAAAGTGGAAATCACGCCACTTGCCGGAGAGATGAGAGAGGCCCGCATCCTGGTCGTGGATGATCAGGCCGCCAACCTCAAGCTGATGGAGCGGATGCTCCGTCAGGCGGGTTATGTCGATGTTCGGGGGGTCGACGATCCCCGGGAGGCGGTGCTTCTCTACCGGGAAAGCGGGTTCGACCTTGTGCTGCTGGATATCCGCATGCCCGGGATGGACGGCTTCCAGGTGATGGAGGAGCTGAAGGCGGTCGAGGGCGACCGCTATATTCCGGTCCTGGTTCTCACCGCCCAGACCGATCGGGAGACCCGGGTCAAGGCGCTGGAGGCGGGGGCCAAGGATTTCATCAGCAAGCCCTTTGATCGGATCGAGTTTCTCTCCCGCATCTACAACATGCTCGAGGTTCGCCTCCTGCACAACGAGGTCAAGCGGCGGAATCAGGTATTGGAAGAGCGGGTCTGGGAACGGACCCGGGAGCTGCACCAGACCCGCCTGGAGGTGATCCGGCGTTTGGGGAGGGCCTCGGAATACCGGGACAACGAGACGGGGCTGCACATCCTGCGGATGAGCCAGTGGGCGGAACGGATCGGGCGGGCGGCGGGGCTTCGGGATGGCGAATGCGATACCCTCCTGAATGCCAGTCCGATGCACGATGTGGGCAAGCTCGGGATCCCCGATCGCGTCCTCCTGAAGCCGGGGAAGCTGGACCCGGAGGAGTGGGCGATCATGAAGACCCATACGACTATCGGCGCCGAACTCCTGTCGGGCAACGATTCCGATCTCCTGGAAGTGGCGCGCCTGATCGCCCTGACGCATCACGAGCGGTGGGATGGCGGTGGCTATCCGCAGGGACTTTCGGGGGTTGGGATTCCCCTTCTGGCCCGGATCACGACCCTGGCCGATGTGTTCGATGCGCTCCTGGCGAGGCGTCCCTACAAGGAGGCTTGGCCGGTGGAACGGGCGGTGGCGGAGATTCGCCGGGAGTCGGGACGGCAGTTCGATCCCGACCTGGTCGAAGTGTTCACCGGGATCCTGCCCGAACTCCTCGCTATCCATCGGGAATTGGCGGAACCTCGGTAGCAGCCCGTTGATAAACGGGCTGCGCCGGCCAGGGATGGCCGGCCAAATTC
>JADGCL010000018.1 GCA_015229005.1 Magnetococcales bacterium | reverse complement strand
CTGCGGCTGGCTCATGTTGCCCACGGCCTCCTGGGCCGACCCGGCGATGGACCCCAGCCAGCGACCACTGCCTTTCTTCCCCCTCGGAAGCGCCGCCGCAGAAGCGCCGGCGGTCGCCGCCCCCCCCTCCTTTCAGATCATTTCCGGGACCGGAGTCCCCGTGACCGAGGCCCATGAGACCCCGGATCACCTTGCGGCCCCCCCCGCCTCCGGGACCGCCGCGAATCCCGCGCCGGCCTCTCCCGGCCTCACGACCGCCGCGCCGGGCGTCCCCGTCATTCCTCCGGTATCGATCGCCCCGGACATCTCGACCGAAGCCGGATCGACCCTGACGGCAGCCCCCGCGCCGCCTCCGGGCCCGGAGGCGGCGGGCCTCGCTGCGGGCCGTGAGGAACGGATAGCCAGGATGGCCTCCCGGGTCGATCGTCTGGACGCACGAATCAAGGCGATGCGTGAGCTTGTCACCCAGACCAGGGCACTCGGCAAGGCCAAGAGAATGGTCCGGCAAATCCGCCAGCTCTCCTCGAATCTGGAGGCGATGCGGGCACTCCTCGCCCGGGCCGAACAAGCGAGCGGCGCCGAACGCGAGGAACTCCTGTCCCAGCACCATGGAGGGTTGCGGGAAATTCTCCGGGGGCTGCGGGAAATGGCCCTGGAGGAAATGGACCGCGGCAGCGTGGGAGAGACGACGGCATCCCACCCCGAAAGCGACCGGAGTACCGCAGTCGGCCTCGAAATGGGCGAGTCGTGCCATGGGCAGCGGCATGGCGCTTCCTGCACCTGCAAGGGAAAGGGACCCGAACAGAGCGGCATGACTCCCGACCAGGGCGGGGCAATGGCCGAACAGGCCGGCGGGATGGCCGCCCATGCGGGCATGATGGGGGGCAAAAAGTGCGGCATGATGGGCGCCGCGACTCCCGACCAGGCCGGAACGATGGCCGGCCATGGGGAGATGACGACCGCGCAAGGCAATGCCGGAGCGGGGATCACCCCTGGTGGAGCATCGGGGTGCAGCAAGGACGGCCAGATGGTGTGCCGGCACTGCGCCGAAAAGGGATGCCGTCACTGCGGGATGATGGCGGACAAGAGGGACCGCCACGGGGATCATGACCTCGCAGCCCGCAGTCGCCACGGCATCCGAGGCGGTCATCTCCATCTCCAAGGCCATCCCAGCCCCATCCAGAGCCGCCGGGCGAAGGTCTTTCAGGCCATCAGGGATCAACAGAAACTCCTCTCCCTGGACCTGATGGAACAGATGCTGGAACACCTCCGGGTGGCCGCCCCCTCCCGATCCTGATTCGATCCCCCCGGCCGGGGAAACCCGGCCGGCCTCCCCCCCCCCTCCGACCGAAGCTGCCCTTGGGCCTGTTCACAATTGGCCCCGGAGGCCCGAAGCCCCCGGGGGCTTCGGCAGCTTCGGCGGTTGCTCCGCAAACGCGACACACCATGGCACAGGCTCGTCATCGTTTCCGCGCCCAGGGGATCCTGCAAGGAATGTGGGGGCCGCTGGGCGCAATCATTCCCGCCGGATCGGAACACCGCAGGGTCAATCCATGGACGCCAGGAGAAGTGAGTATCGGGTGAAAAAGGGTTCAAGTGGGGGGTGGGGATGCCGATAAAGGGATCAGGGAGTATTTTTCATGAGAACGGCCCACTCCCCCCGCCGGACCATGGGGGGGGACCGGTCGTGGCGGCAAAGGTGCGCGAAACATGTGGCAGCAAACGGAGGAGTTCCTGAATCTGGCCTTGGGACGGCTCCAGGAGATCTGGACCGAGGCCTCCATCGCCCCCTTCGAGCTGGAACTCATGCGACTTGAACGGGGAACAAAAGAGCGCTGCCGGAAGGAGCCGGCGCGGGCATTCTACCTGCTGGGGCTGATCGCGACCCTGCGCGGCAATGCCATGGCCTGCCGCAGCCACTTCAACAACGCCATCCGCCACAGCGGCGACGACTGCGACGTGCGCCAGGGGTTCGCGGCGGCGCTCGGGCGGATGGGGCTCTATTCCGAGGCCCGGGAACAATACGAAATCCTGCACCGGCGCAATCCCCGGGATCTCGATCTCCTGGCAGAGCTGGTGGTCACCTCCCTTGCCTCCGGACGCATCCAGGAGGCGATGGCATGGATCGGCCAGTGGACCCTGCTCAGCCCGAACCACCCCTTCGAGGAGGCGGAATCGATCGCGAAGAAGTGCGCCTTCCTCAGGCGCCACCAGATCTCCGACGATGATGTCGAGAGTCTGCAGAAGATCGCCCTCGGCATCCTCGATCGCGAAAACCGATCCCTGCGGACGATCAACTATCTGGGGTGCCCCGAGGAGGATCCGGACTGGATCACCGCCGAGCTGGTGCTGGAGGAATCGGAAGAGGTGGTGCGGGACCTGAACGGGCGCCTCAAGAGCGTGATCGCCTCCAAATCACCACCGACGGGGGTGGCGGAACTGGTTCAGTTCGAATACGCCTCCGGGAAGCAATCGGTCTGGTGAGAATGGCAAGGTCCGGCTGCGGCCCCCCCCTCCTCCGGAAGGGGGGGCCTTCGGGCCGTGACGAAGCAATCCGTTGATTCGCAGAGGCTTCCTGTCCAGAATGGGCCGCCATGGTCGGGTCGGTTCCACGCCGGTCGGGGTCGAAGGCCGGCCCGTTGACGAGAAAGGATGCCCTCAGGGATGAAGGATTTTCGCCTCTCCTTTGCCGTACTGCTCCTCTGCCTCTCCCTGGCCGCGATCTGGGGAGGCGTGTCGGGATTCTTCATCGCCCTCGTCCTGGCCATCCTCGAGGTCAGCCTCTCCTTCGATAACGCCGTGGTCAATGCGGCTGTCCTCCAGGAAATGGATCCCAAGTGGCAACGCCTGTTTCTGACGGTCGGGATCCTGATCGCCGTCTTCGGGATGCGCCTGGTCTTCCCCATCGCCATCGTCGCCGCCGTAACCGGGATGGGCTGGGGGGAGGTGACACTCCTCGCCCTGAAAAACCCCGAGGAGTATTCCCGCCACCTCCTGGAGTCCCACGTCCAGGTCGCGATGTTCGGCGGCGTCTTTCTCCTGATGGTCTTCCTCAACTTCGTGGTGGACTCGAACAAGGACCTCCACTGGCTCCCCCCCCTGGAGAGACGGATGTCCTGGCTGGGCCGCATGGACGGGGCCTCGGTGTTGATGGCCTTGACGGCAGTGGCGATCATCGCCCGCACCGTGGTTCCCGAGGAGGAACAGGGGAAAGCCCTGCTGGCAGGAATGGTCGGGGTGATCCTCTTTCTTGCGGTCGACGGGGTGGACGCCCTCTTCTCCGGAGGCGGGGAGAAGGGGAAACTTGCTGTCCGATCAGGGCTGGCGGGGTTCCTCTATCTCGAAGTGCTGGACGCAACCTTCAGTTTCGACGGCGTCATCGGCGCCTTCGCCATCACCGACGATATCGTCATCATCATGCTGGGCCTTGCGATCGGGGCCATGTTCGTTCGTTCCCTCACGGTCTATCTGGTCCACAAGGGAACGCTCCGCCATTTCATCTTCCTGGAACATGGGGCCCATTACGCCATCGGTGTCCTGGCTGTCCTGATGCTCGCCAGCACGGGGTATCACATCCCGGAGGTGGTCACAGGATGTCTGGGGGTCGCCTTCATCGGTCTCTCCGTCTGGTCGTCGGTCCGATACACGCGCGCACACGCCGGGTAGCGATGCCGGATGGAGGTCATGCACAAATTCACCCTCGTCCGATACAACACCTCAAACTTCCCTTTCTCCCAAGTCCCAAAGAAACACGCCTCGCGGTCTGTCGACCCGTCGATATCGGTCCGTTCAAGATCCAGGTTTCGTGCTTCGGTGGACATCAACTTTGATTTTACGGGGTTCAGGATGTTAGGCAAAACACTTCAGGTTGCTCTGGCCATATGGCTTGCGGCTCCGCATCTCAAGGAGCGTCTGCGCGATCGCTGGCCCGAATTTCGGGAATTCCTGGAATCGTTGCAGAAAGGAATGGAGGAAGGACCGAACCCACTCTTTCATGTTCCCCTGGTGCGGGCGATCCAGTGGGCCTTTCACACCCCGGCAGAATCGGTCATCGCCGCGATCCTGGCCGAAAACCGCTTCGATTACCGCTTCGTGACGGGGCGACCGCGCCCCTTTCGGGAGCTGGACCCGGCGGCGCCATTGCCGGCAAAGGTCGCGGGACTCTGGGACAAGGTCCGGGAGACGGGGGCCCGGGTTCTCGGCGAAGAGGGCTGACCCGGGCATGAGCTTGTGGCGCCGCCGGTGATCGCCTTGAAAGAGAGCCCCGGCGCTACCAGACGCGAGGTTGGAATTCCGGGTCGTTGGCGAACTGCATGCTCTCCCCGGATTGGACCATCACGAAGAGGCCTTCGTTCACGGCGAAGCGTTCCACACTCTCCCCGATCACGATCCCGGCCACGGCCCCCATGATGCGCTTGTCGGCGTATTCCCGGAAAAAATCCTTGAACTCCGCCAACCGGGTCAGGTGTTCCCGCACGTCATCCTCCGTCAATCGGCTCTTGACCTCCACCAGTACGACGACCTCGGTATTCACCACCAGAAGATCGATCTCCATGTGGCGGTTGCCTGGAAGTCTGGCCTTCACCCGTCGGCTGACCTTGTGGACCGGAATATCCCGTTTGGCAAACAGCGTTTCACAAGCCGGGGCGACCAGGCCCTCCACAAACTCCCCCCAGCGTCCGCCCAACCGACCTATCTGCGCGGAAACCTCCTTGATCTGGCGGTCCGTCTCCTGCATCTTGCGGTCCGTCTCCTGGAATTTGCGGTCCGTCTCCTGGAATTTGCGGTCCGTCTCCCGAGAGTTGCGGTCCCGTTCCGCACTCCTCTCACGGTTCTCGCGAACCATTTCCTGAAACATCTTCCACACATCATCGAACGTCACAGTCTCGGACATGGCTCATCCTCCCGCTGTGGATCATCACCCTGCACCGGGCAGTATACCGCTCTCCGCCACCCCCGGGAATACCCATGGCACCTGTCCGCGGAGGCCAGACCAGCACATCGAGTGGAGGCGTGGAAGAAGGCCGAGAACGGGTCACACCGCCCCGTCGAGTTTGGTCGGTCGTCCATGAAAGACTCCGCCCGTTTATCGAATGGCTGCCAGGCCCGCTCAGTCGATATTCGGGAGTCGGACCAAGGCCTCGAAGACGCTCTTGGTCAAAACCACCAGCGGGACGGCGAAGAAGACGCCGACCAGACCCCAGATGGAGCCGAACAGCAGGACCGAGAGGATGATGGTCGTGGGGTGGACCTTGACGGTCTCGCCAAGGATGATGGGAGCGACAATGTTGCCGTCGATGGCCTGAAGGATCCCGTAGGCCAGCAGGGGATGCATCGCCTCCAGACTCACCCCCCACTGGACCACCCCAAGGACCGCGACCGGGACCATGACCACCACCAGCCCCAAAAAGGGGATGAGTACCGACAAGCCGGTAAGGACCCCCAGAAGAAAGGCGTAGTCGAACCCCTGCAGCACGAAGACCACATAACTGGAAAGCCCCAGGAGCAGGAGTTCCCAGAACTTGCCACGGACGTAGCCGCCGACACCGGCATCGGCATCCCTGAGAACCCGCGTCAGAAGTTCCCGATCCTGGGGAAGAAAACGCCCCAGATAGACCAGGAACTCCTCCTTGTCCTTCATGAAGAAAAAGACCAGAAACGGGACCAGAACCAGATAGATGGCAAGCGACAGGAGCCCGGGAAGACCGTGGACCAGATAGGTGACGGAGTCGGTCAGGAGTTCACGGGCGCCGTCCACGAGCTGAATAACGATGTGTTGGACAAACTCGGGATCGGCGACCCCGGAGGCCATCTCCGAGAGTTTCTCGAGAAGCCCCTTCAGCGCCTCGGTGATCCGGGGAAGCTCGCCGACCAGCTTGGTGAGCTGACGCACGAGATTGGGAACGAGCCCGAAAAAGAGGAAATAGAGGAGCGCCAGAAAGATGCTGAAAACGACCAGCACCGCCGGCAGGCGGGGCAGGCGGGCCCGCAGGAGGGGACGGACCATCCCTTCCAGGAGATAGGCCAGGACGACGCCGGTGATGTACGGGGCCAGGGCAGCGCCAAAAAAGAGAATGCCCAGGAAGACCGCCGTCAGCACCAGGATCATGGCCATGACCTGAGGATCCTGGAGGCGGCGGGTGACAAGGGCGAAGGGTCGGGTCATCGGAGAGGTCCGTACCGGAATTGGCGGGGCGTGGATACCGGGGGAATATACCCTGATGCGAGCCGGAAAAAAGGGAGATTCTCGCCTTTCAATATTTGCCGGGCAGAATATTCCCGCCTGGCAGCTGCATTTCTACAACGCACTGATATTGCACATCTTTTTTTGGATTCTCCGCTTGGCAAAAAACTTGCTAAACCTTTCCGCAACAATCGACACTGCATCGCTTTGGCCTCGACGTCGTGATGGGACCCGCCCCGAGGCGGCACCAGTGGACAAGGCCCGAGCGGTTGTCTTTTCCGGATCGGTCAGGGAGCCATGCCATGTTGGAAATGATCTCTTTGCGCAAATTTCTGGGCAATCGTCGTTCGGGCGCGGACCGGCGGGGAGAGGGGAATTCCCGCGAGTTCTCACGGCAGGGAAATGGAGGGAGTATCTCGGCGCCAGCCTTCGAACGGCGCTTTCTGGACCGGCGGGGGAGGCTCTGGAGGCGGAAACTGAACCTGGGGCTCTTCTCGTCCGGCCTCTTCGGCAGCGTCGGCTGGGTCATCTATTCGATGATGGCCTGGTCCGGCATGCTCGACTATATCTGACCGCACCTCTCCACCCGGAGGCGCCTTCGATTGGTGCTTCGGGAGCAGGAAGCGCGGTTTCGAAAGCAGGAGGCGCGGTTTCGAGAGCAGGGGCGCGGAGAAAGAGCGGCGGGCGCGGTTTCGAGAGCAGAGAGCAAAGAGAAACGGCGGGGACAGAAGCAGGTGATCGCAGCCAAAAAAAAAGCCCCCAAGTGAATCGAGGGCTGTGTCGAAGCTGGCACTTGCTTCGGGAAGAAAGGAATCAAAAAATGGACCCTGAATGCAATACCCCCTGTTCTCGAACTCTCCCCCTCCGGCCCGTCGCCGACTCGCCACCGGCCCGGAACCTCCTTCCCGGGGGGGGGGGGAGGAAGGACCAACAGTACCACTTGATCCTCTTATCGTCCACCCGGTGGGGCACTTTAGAGAAAAGCGCCTGGAAAGTCCAACTTTTTTGCCTCCCCTTCGCCTTCGGCCCGGCCCCGGGTTCCCTGGCTCGGCCCCGGGGCGCACGACCGCTCCCGACCACACGCACCCTGCGCGACCGGGCGGGAAGGCATGGCGGTGACTCCAGAAAGTCGCATGTGAGGCCCTAGCGGCGTCGCCCCCCCCCGAAGATCGCCATCGACGCAAGAAGCATGAAGGCCGGTTCGGCCAGATTGGCCGCGTGCAGGTAAAGCTCGTTCATCACCATGGTCTCTCTCCCGTCAATTCTCCCCGGCAACCTGGGGCCTGAATCTCCCCCAGGCCCTGCATTGCATCGGCAATGCCAGCAAGAGGCATGGCCGGCAGCGGCCTGGCCAGAACGACGGAGCCAGAACTCCTGCACACTATCGGCAACGGAATCGTAAAGAGAAATCAAGGAGATGGATCTCGGGATACCTGGCCCCCGGGGAGATGACCGGGCCATAATGCCGCCGACTCCGAGCGCTCCCCCTCCGGCAAGGATTTGACAGAACGCCGCCGCGAGGTGTGCAGTTGGGGGGAAAAAGCAATCGTCGACCTGGGGCTTCGCCTCAGCCCCCACTGGGGAGCGGCAGAGCCTCCTGGAAGCGGGACGGACCATTCCATTACTTTCTATATTATCTTTTGTGGTCAACCCCCTTCCCGCGCCAGGGAGAGCGCCAGCCCGGCATTGCGCTCGTGGTGGCGGTTCCCCTCCTGCCACTCGGGATGCCCCGCCAGCAGGGCCAGGACCTCCGCCATGGCAAATTCCGGGTTGCGCGGATAGAGGGCCTCGTAGATCTTCCGGACCAGCTCCAGATCCTCGCTCTCGTCCACGGTCCAGCGCAGCGCCGAGAGGTCGTGATCGTGGGTCACATTTCCCAGGCGGAACCGCTCCGGCTGACCGTTGATGAAAAGGGTGACATGCTCCCTCTGCGAGGGCAGCTGCGCCTCCCGCCACGCCTCGGCCAGGACCGGGAAACGCATCACCTCGACATCGAGACCATCGGGATAGGTGGGGGGTTTGATGTTGCTGGTGTAATCGAACCCCCCCCGCAGGTGGTGGGCGATCACCCGATCGATGAGCGCCGGGTCGGCCAGGGGGCAATCTCCGGTCAGACGCACCACCTGCGCCGGTACCGGTGAGAAACCGATCGCGGCCCGATAGAACCGATCCAGCACATCATCGAGGCTGCCCCGGTAGCAGGGGATGGCCAACTCCCGGCAGAGAGCGGCGATGGCGTCGTCACTGGTCTCGTCACTGGTCGCGACGATCAGCCGGTCCATCTGCCGCGCCCGCCGCAGCCGCTCCAACTGGCAGGCCAACATGGGCCGACCCAGAATCGGCAACAGCACCTTGCCCGGGAGACGTCGCGACGAATACCGCGCCTGCAGGATACCCAGAATCACGGGCGTGACCTTCGCCATACTCTCCTCCCGATCATTCGAACGGATTCTCTCCCTTGCGGAGCATCAATTTCAACGGCACTCCGCCCAGGTCGAAGCTCTCCCGCAGCCGATTTTCCAGGTAGCGGCAATAAGAGACCTCCACCCCTTCCGGGCGGTTGGCGAAGATCACGAAGGCCGGCGGTTCCACACCGACCTGGGTGATATAGCGCAGCTTGATGCGTCCACCCCCATCCCGTGGTGGCGGATAAGCCCCCACCGCTTCTTCGAACCAGCGGTTCAAGGGTCCCGTTCCAATTCGCTTTCCCCACGCCCGACGCATCGCCTTGACCGCCGGCAGGAGGGCCCCGACCCCCTCCCCGGTCAATCCGGAGAGAAACAACAGCGGCGACGAACCCAGGCGCGGAAAGGCCCGACGCCACTCCTCCAGAAACAATCGCCGCCCCCCGCGTCCACCCTTCACCTGGTCCCACTTGTTCACCGCAAAGACCATCCCGCGCCCCGCCTCCCAGGCCAGTCCCGCCACCCGCTGATCCTGTTCGGCAATCCCCGCCTCGGCATCCAGGACCAGGACCGCCACCTCCGCCCGCTCGATCGAGGCCAGGGCCGACATGACCGAAAATTTTTCCATCCGCAGAGTGATTCGTCCTCGCCGGCGAATCCCCGCCGTATCGACCAGGACGAAACGCCCATGACGTTTATCCTCCAAAGGGAGATCGATGCTGTCCCGGGTCGTCCCCGCCACCGCCGAGACGATCATCCGCTCGTCCCCGATAAGGCGGTTGACCAGAGTGCTCTTGCCGACATTCGGTCGACCGATGATCGCCACCCGAATCCCTGCGGTCGCCATCGCTGGATCCGGCTCCCCCTCCTCGGCCCCGCAACCGACAAGAGAACCCATGAGTTCTGCCAGCAACGCCTCGATTCCCTGTCCATGAGCCGCCGAGATGGCAACGACCGAACGGATCCCCAACTCGTGGAAGGTCAACGCCGATTCCATACCGCCGCGACCTTCGGTCTTGTTGACGGCGACCGTCACCGGCTTTCCCGTGCGTCTGAGGAGCGCCGCCATTTCCCAATCTTCCGCCACCGGCCCGCTTTGACCATCGGTCACGAGGATCAGACCATCCGCCTCCGCCACCGCCGCCAGCATCTGCTCCCGCACCCGTTCTTTGATGATCGCCTCGGACTCCCCGCTCTTTGCGTTCCCCTCGAATCCTCCGGTATCCACCACCCGAAAGGTCCCTCCGGACCACTTTCCCTCGCCATACTGGCGATCGCGAGTGGCTCCCGGCAGGGAGTCGACCAAGGCCCGGCGACTGGCGGTCAGGCGATTGAACAACGACGACTTGCCCACATTGGGCCGCCCGACCAAGGCAAGGAGACAAGACATGAAGGGCACTCGTGTCCAAAGGTGTTTCGGGGAAAACCGGGTACATCCCGGACTGGAGAGGGATCCGTCAGCAGACAAGGCAGGGAACTTCGGTCGATACAGTCCCTGACGGTCTTTCAGCAACCCGCCGGGGCTCCAGGGTAGTCCGAAACCCCTCCCGTTCTCCAGGGATGGCAACGCCAACCCCGAGATCCCGAGACAAGGAAGAAGCTGGAATCATCCTCAAGGCACAGTCGAGGTGGAAAGGGGGAAGACCCGCTATCGGAGGAGAGGCGGCTGTCAACAATACTCGGGAAACCGTCAGCGACAGCTCACAGGCAGGTATTTCTGCGGCAAAGAGGTGCTGGCACAGGTCCAGACGACACTGCCGCCGTGACTCGAAGGGGTCAGGGTGACCGTTCTTCCCACCAGCTCCTGGTGGCCTGTAAAATTGATGGTGATGACCCCGGCGGTTCCTACCGAGATGGAGGCGACACTCTCGCCGGCGATCGAGGTTGCCGAGGGCAGCGAGGTATCGCTGGTGGAATTGGGGAACGTCGAGTTGAACTGGTGATACTCGGAGACGCTCACCTTCGGATAGGCCGCCAACTGGATCCCTTCGGAGACCTTGGCACGAATGAGATAATCGTTGAAGGCGGGAATCGCCACTGCCGCGAGGATACCGATGATGGCGATCACGATCATCAACTCGATCAAAGTGAAGCCTCGCTCCATGGGGGGTCTCCGCAAAGGGGGATCGGGAGAAGGAAGGGCAGGGAGGCGCCACTCGTAATGGCGCCTCCCCTCATGCTCTCCCGGTCGGAGCGACCGGGAGGATGCAACCATTACCGGCAGTTGGCAGGCAGGTAGCGCGCCGCCAGATCGGTGGAGGAGCAGGCCCAGGCGATGCTGCCCTGGGTGTTGGTCGGGGTCAGCGTCAGGGTGGTGCTGTTGATGTTGGTATCGGCCGAGCTGAAGGCGATCGCGATCGCGCCGTTGGCGCCGATGGTGACCGAGCCGACATTGGCCCCGTCGGAGATCGAGGCCGGTTGTGCCACCCCGGCCATGGCATTGGTCGTCGGCCAGGCGCCGTTCGCCATGAAGTATTCGGCGACGGAGGCCTTGGCGCCGGAGGCGAGCCCCAGACCACCACCGACCTTGGAACGAACCACATAGTCCTGGTAGGCGGGGATGGCCACGGCGGCAAGGATGCCGATGATGGCGATCACGATCATCAATTCGATCAGGGTGAAACCGGACTCACGATTCTGGTTCTTGCGATTCTCGTTCATGGTAGTTCTCCTCTTGGAATGAGCGGAACGGGGCGATTTTGCCCTTATCGACAACCGGACCATATCGACAACCGGATCGTCAACCGGATCGTCAACCGGATCGTCAACCGGAGCAGCGCCTCCCTGGTTTCGGGATACCGGTTTGGGAATCCTTGTTCTCACCAACCTTTCCCGCTGACCCCCTTCGCATAGGACGTACCACTTTCCCGGGAAAGGGGGAAAACAGAGAGATTTCCTTGTAAAGACAGAATGTTACTCCTATACACTCCGCCCCGGTCCACCGTGATTGCCGATTCTCGGCACGGAAAGAGTGACCAATTACGGCAAACACTGACAAAAATTGTCACTCGGGATCATTGCCACCCGGCACTTGTCACAAAGGGCTTACCGTCGGCGACGTTGCCAAACGAGGTAGAGACTCACCACCAGGAGAACGAAGAGGATCGCACCGCCGACAAGCGAGCCCTGATGGTCATGGAGCCACTCCTGGTGGTCACCGATGAGATAGCCCAAAACAAGGAGGACGACATTCCAGAGGGTGGCGCCGATCAGGGTATAGACCACGAAGGGGGTCAGCCGCATGCGGGCAAGGCCCGCAGGCATGGAGATCAGATGGCGAATCCCGGGGATGAACCGCCCGGTGAAGATGGAAATTTCGCCGTGGCGATGGATGAAGGCTTCGCTCTGGTCAAGATGCTTTTGACTGATGAAGAGATACTTGCCATAGCGGCGAATGAGCGGCAAACCGACCCATAAAGCCAGGTAGTAGCTGGCCAGGGAACCGGCGATACTGCCGAGGCTGGAGGCAAGGACGATGAGCCCTGGATCGAGCTCTCCCTGGGCGGCACGGTAGCCAGCCGGGATCATGACCAATTCCGATGGGACAGGAAAGATGGAACTTTCCAGGGCCATCAGGATGAAAATGGCGGTGTAATCCAATTGCCCGATCAAGGAGAGGAGAAACTGGGTGAACTGTTCGCTCATGGTCGACTCTTTTCGTGGCATGGGGCCAGCCGGGGAGGGACCCTACCACAGCCCGGACAGCAGAGGGAGGGAGGAAGTGGCGTGTGATATTTCTGCCTGTGTTTTTTTAGGCGATCGTGGTACGGAAAGGGATCTGGGATCTGCGAGGTTTTCAATCTTTTTATAAAGATAAAAGGCTGTAGAATCAGTCGGGCCTGTGGATTTGTGAATGATTCTTGCAAAGAATTGTTCGACAAGGATATTTTCGCCAAACTGCCGGTGGATCACCCGGTGGATCGTTGCCCGAAGAAAAGGGGATGAATCGGCAGAGAGCGCAAAACGAGATCCTATCCCCAAAGCTTCCACAGAATTTCCGAGGCTTATGAACAGGTTCCTGTGGATAACCCTACCCCATTTCCTGGGAGTGTTCTCCGGAAATCATCGCGGTCCGACCCCCTGTCGTTCCTCATGGGCAATCGTTCTCCCCCAACCACTTCCGACATTATCTTTTTGGCGAGTCCTTCACAGGATATAACGGCTGAGATCCTCGTTCCGTGCCAGGGTATCCAGCTGCCCGATGACATATTCCCGGTCGACGGAGACCTTCTCCCCGGCGCGGTCGGGCGAGGAGAAGGAGACCTCGTCGAGCAGGCGTTCCATGATGGTATGCAAACGCCTTGCCCCGATGTTCTCGGTGGTCTCGTTCACTCTTTGGGCCATTTCGGCGATGGCGCGAATGCCATCCTCGGAGAAATCGAGGGTTATCTTCTCGGTTGCGAGCAGGGCGGTATATTGCCTGGTCAGGGCATTCTCGGGCTCCGAGAGGATACGAACGAAATCCTCCACGCCCAGGTCGGTCAGTTCGACGCGGATCGGCAGCCGTCCCTGCAATTCTGGCAGAAGATCGGAAGGTTTGGCCATCTGGAACGCACCGGAAGCGATGAAGAGGATATGGTCGGTCTTGACCATGCCGTACTTGGTGGAGACTGTCGTTCCCTCCACCAAGGGCAGCAAATCCCGCTGTACCCCCTCGCGGGAGACATCCGCACCGCGCATATCCGCACCGCGGGCACACACCTTGTCGAGTTCGTCCAGGAAGACGATCCCCGATTGCTCCACCCGTTCGACGGCGTTCTTTTGGGTCTGTTCCCGATCCACCAGACGTCCCGCTTCTTCATCCGTCAGCAGACGCTGGGCCTCTTTCACCGTCACCCGACGCTTGCGGGTCCGCGACTTGCCGAACATCGATCCCAACATTTCCTGAAAGTTGATTCCCTCCATCCCCCCCTGCGGGGTGAAAATCTCCAGAGTCGGCCCGGATCGGGATTCCGCCAGCTCGATCTCGATTTCCCGCTCATCGAGACGTCCTTCCCGCAACATTTTGCGAAACTTCTGCCGGGTCGCCGAATCGGCGGTCGGAGGGGGGGATGTGTTGGGTGAATTTCCCCCGCCCTGAAGCTGTCCGAGGAGGGCTCCCAGGGGATTGACCGTCTCTCCCTGTACCGGCGCCGGCGGTGGCAGAAGGATGTCCAGAAGGCGTTCTTCGGCGAGATCCTCGGCTTGCCGTCGGACCGCGCCCTTCGATTCCTCCAGGGTCATCTTGACGGCCATGTCCATGAGATCACGGATGATCGAGTCGACATCACGCCCCACATAGCCGACCTCGGTGAACTTGGTGGCCTCGACCTTGATGAAGGGGGCCTGCGCGAGTCGGGCCAGACGCCGGGCGATTTCCGTCTTGCCGACGCCGGTCGGACCGATCATCAGGATGTTTTTGGGATAGACCTCCTCGCGCATGGGCGAGGCCAGTTGTCGCCGCCGCCAGCGGTTGCGCAGGGCGATGGCGACGGCGCGTTTGGCCTGGTGCTGGCCGACGATGAAGCGGTCCAGTTCCGAGACGATTTCCCGGGGGGTGAATTCGGACATTCAGAGCTCTTCTATGACGAAATTGTGATTGGTATAGATGCAGATCTCCGCGGCCAGGGTGAGCGCCTTTTCGGTGATCTCGCGTGCCGGCATTTCCGTGTGTTGCAGAAGGGCCCTGGCGGCGGCCAGGGCGTAGGGACCGCCGGAGCCGATGGCGACGATGCCGTCCTCGGGCTCCAGGAGATCCCCGGCGCCGGAGATGAGGAGACTCTGCTGGCGATCGGCCACTGCCAGCATTGCCTCGAGGCGGCGCAAGAAACGATCGCTGCGCCAATCCTTGGCCAATTCAACGGCGGCTCGGGTAAGATTGCCCCCGTGTTTGGTCAGTTTCGCTTCAAAGCGATCGAACAGGGTGAAGGCATCCGCCGTGGAGCCGGCAAAACCGGTCAGGATGCGTCCTTCGCTCATGGTGCGCACCTTGCGGGCGTTGGCCTTGGCGACGACGCTGCCGAGAGTGACCTGGCCATCTCCTCCCATGACGACCTGGTCCCCGCGACGAACGGAGAGAATGGTGGTGCCCTCGAACATGGAACGATCCTCTGTGGCGATGAACGGCGCCGTGTGGCGATGAACGGCGAGGAGAGCGCCGATCCCCGAATTCTCCTGGGGGATGGTGCGGATTTTATAACGGAAATGCAAGGTGATGATCTTTTCCGGCAGGTCCCGGAAGAGACGACCCTGCTCCTGTCGCCCCTTCACGAATGCGGCTATTTTCCCGAGAGGCCGGCGGCGACCCTCTTCCTGCCGCCGGGTTTTCCTCTGGATGCGGGGCTTTTTCGCGATTTTCTGACCCGGGGGTTTCGACGTTCCGGCAAACACGTCTATCGTCCTTCCTGTCCGGAATGTGAGCGATGTCTGCCGGTGCGGCTACCGGTTGCGGCGTTCGTCCGGAGCCGGAGTCTTGCCCGGGTCTGGCGGCGGAACCGGGACCTGGAGGTCCGGGAAATCGAGGGATCGGATGACCCGGAGACCTTCGCCCTTTACCGCCGATACCTGGCGGTCAGACACGGTGGTGGGCCGATGGCGGATCCAGACCCGGGCTCGATGGTGGAGCATCTGACCTGTTCGTGGGGTGTTACCCGGTTCGTTGAATTCCGCCTGGAGGGACGGCTGGTGATGGTCGCGGTGATCGACAAGGTTCCCGGGGCCCTGTCGTCGGTCTACACCTTTTTCGACCCCGGGGAGCAGAGCCGCAGCCTGGGCACCTACGGGATCCTCTGGAGCATCGAAGCGGCCCGGCAACGGGGGGATCGCTGGTTATACCTGGGATATTGGATCCCGCAATCGCCGAAGATGCGTTACAAGGCGCGTTTCCAGCCCTTGGAGGGCTATTGGCAAGGCGAGTGGGTCCCGCTCGCTTCCGCAAAATCCCGCCTGCCTGGTTCCATGGATTGAATCTCTCCCGGGTTGATCTGCCCCTGTTCCCGGTCGGATGCAAGTGGAAATTTGCGGACATTCCGGGATACACTGGGAAGCGGGGGGAAAGAGGCATGAGCAACGCGCTTGTGTTTGATACCTATGCGTTCGTCAAGAAACTCAAGGAAGCCGGGCTCACCGAGCAACAGGCCGCGATTCAGGCTGAAGCTCTGGTCAGCCTGATTGAGGAACGCCTTGCCACCAAGAAAGACATGGCCGAGGTCGAGGCCGGCCTGAAGCGGGACCTCAGAGAGGTCGAGGCCAGCCTGAAGCGGGACCTCAGGGAGCTGGACGTGAAGCTGGAGACCAGGCTCCGGGAGCTGGACGGCGAGATCGAGGCAACCCGGGCCGAGCTGAAGCGGGAGATTGCTGTTGCCGTCGCCTCGGCCAAAGTAGAGATTGTGAAGTGGGTGGTCAGCATGGGGGTCATCATCCTTGGCGGGGTCGCCGCCATCAACCGGATCCTGCCGCCGCCGTCCCCTGTCGACTACCGCCAGCTCGCTCAAGAAGTACGTCAAGAAGTACGCCAGGCACTGCCCCTGGAGTTTCGCCAGCCAGCCTTCCCGCCTGCTCCCGAAACTCGCCAGCCGGCCATCCCCAGCCAGGGGGGAAATCTCCCCGGCCCTGCTGCCCCATATCCTGCCACCCCATATCCTGCTGCCCCGTATCCTGGTCGGTGACCCGCCTCCTTCCCCGTGAACCCCATCGTCAGCAGGGTCACGTCGTCACGGGTCAGGCGGTACAGGGGTTGCTGCTTGCCACGGTCGTCCGAGTAATCCAACGGCGCGAAATGGCGCCACTCGTTCCTTGATTTCCATCAGTTCGGCAAGCACCTGGTCAGCCGTGATCCTCGTCCGTTCGGACATCTCCCGGCGCTCCATTTCGAGAGCTGCCAAAATGTCATCATTTGTCAACAGACAATTGTAAACTTTCCCCCATTGAAGTCTCAATCCCCTTTCAGGCGGGGCGATGATTTCATGGGAATATGAGTCTTAAAACTGTTGTTGAAGCTATTGAAGAAGTTGTCTCAATCCCCTTTCGGGCGGGGTGATGATTTCAGGTTGGGGCTGGCGGTACACCGCCGCCTGTACGGATTGGTCTCAATCCCCTTTCAGGCGGGGCGATGATTTCAAGAGAGACGGTCATCCCGGACCCTCCAGGCGATATCCCCCCAGCCCGAAGGTGGCGTTCTTGCCGACGTGCAGCCACTCCCCCAGGTAGAGAAAGGGCCAGAAGGCCTCCAGGGGTCCCGAGAGGGTCCACCGCCCCACCACCCCGCCCAGGGCCATGAGTTGCCGCTGCCGTCCCGAACGACGGGTCCAGTCTCGCCAAGCGAGATTGCCCCGCCCCCGAATCTCAGCAATTTATTGGCCTCTCCCCATAACGGTCCGCTGGTTGGTTGAACGATCGGGGGGGCCTCGCCGAGCTTTTTCCGAAAGGCCTCGATCGCCCGCAGGTTGGGGGAGAGGGCCTCCAGGCGGGCCTTCTCGGCCCTGTCCGCAGCCTTTTCCAAGGCCAGCCGGTCGGCGGTGGCGATGATCCGTTGCAGCGGTGTCTCCGGTTTGTGGTGCATCGCCGCCCCGTTGATCAGGGAATCGTCCTTGCTCCGATCCGACGATAGCCCGGTTTGAACAAATCGATGTTCTGTGTCTCAGGGTGCATCGACAAGTGATATTTGTCAATTATCTCAGGTTGGCGTCAATGATTCTCTTATGACCACTCCCCGGCGGCCATCCTCACCCATTCGTCCGATCGTCGGGGGGAGCTCCCGGAGGCAAAAGCTCGCGGATGGCGTCGTTCTGCGAAAAAAGCCTCATCTTCGCCATCCCACGGTCGATAAATTGAAAAGCCGGGGGTTTTGCCAAAACTCGACGGAACGGGGGGAATCCCCGAAAACGGGCCGGTTCTGGTGTTCCGGGGAAAAAAAAGCGGGAGGGCGGGAAAAATCGGGAAAAAGGCTCAAGAGGGCGACGGCGATGCCGATAAATTGAAAAGCCGGGAGTTTTGGCAAAATTCGCGGAGAAAGCCGAACGCGGGATGGAAGAGGGTGGAAGACGGGGCCGGACAGGAGACCGGCAAGGACCAGGCAGACAGGAAACAGCGGAAGCAGCGGGTCTGATGGCAGGTCTGACGAAGGAAGAGGCGAGACAGGTGGTCAGGCAGGAGTCGGGGAAAGGAAAGAGAAGGGAAGCAAAGGGTCGCGGGATGGATGGCCCGCAGGAACAGGACCCAGGGGAGCAGGAGAGCAGAACGGGGCCGGATCTGCCCTTACCAAAGAACGATCCACCTCCACCCAGGGATGGAGAAAATCAGGCGGCGAATCATTCGGGATTCCGCACAGGAGGAAGGAACATGCTTTCCATCAACAACAGTGTCACGTCCTTGAACGCGCAAAGGCATCTCTCCCGGGCGACGGGAAATCTCGGCAAGACCTTTGCCCGTCTTGCCTCGGGGATGCGGATCAATTCGTCACGGGATGACGCGGCGGGAATGGCGATCGTCAATCGCATGGTGGCGCAAGTGCGTGGCATGAACATGGCGGTGCGCAACGCCAACGACGGCATCTCTCTGGCGCAGGTGGCCGAGTCGGCGCTCGACGAGACCACCAATGCCCTGCAACGCGCCCGGGAATTGATGGTCCAGGCGGCGAACTCCACCTACAGCTCCGGGGACCGGGAGAATCTCCAGGACGAAGTTGTGCAGATGCTGAGCGAAGTTCAGCGGATCGCGACGACGACCCAGTTCAACGAGATCAATCTCCTGACCGGCTCCTATTCGGGCAACAACTTCCACGTCGGCGCCGATGCCAACCAGACGATCATGTTCTCGATCCGGGCGGCGAGTCTCGTCGCCCTGGGGGTCTCCATGGGAGGCAACGGCACGGCGACGACCCTGGGCAGCTTCGGTCTGGGACGGACCACGGCGGCGGCGCAGTCGGTGCTGAACTCGAATCTGGCCAAGATCGACAATGCCCTCGATTCGATCTCCGACATCCGTTCCAACCTCGGGGCGGTGATGAGCCGTTTCGAGACGGTGATCGCAAGCCTTTCCAACGTGATCGAGAACACCGATGCGGCGCGTTCGCGGATCCAGGATGCCGACATCGCGACGGAAACCGCGCAATTGACGCGCAATACGATCCTGCAGCAGGCGGGGATCGCGATCCTGGCCCAGGCCAATCAACAACCAACGATTGCATTGCAACTCCTGGCGTTCTAGTCGGGTGGGGAAACGGATCGCCCGGGATGGGGGTGATCCGGAAGGGGCAAGGCGAAGGTCCGGCGCGGCAGTTGCGCAACCTCTCCTCCGCTCGTCGGGGCCCGGGTTGGCCCCTCCAAATTGAACAACCCACCTCCAAACCAGGGATGGTTCAGAAGGGACCGGGGTCGGTCAAAGACTGGGGGCAAGGCAATGTTATCCATCAACAACAGCGTCACATCCATGAATGCCCAACGGCACATGGATCGTTCGACCCGGGCCTTGGGCAGGACGTTTGCCCGGCTGGCGTCGGGGATGCGCATCAACACCAGTCGGGATGATGCGGCGGGGATGGCGGTGGTTACGCGGATGGTCTCACAGGTGCGGGGGATGAACGCGGCGGTGCGCAACGCCAACGACGGCATCTCGCTGTCGCAGGTGGCGGAGGCCGCCCTGGACGAGACGACCAATGCCCTGCAGAGGATGCGGGAGCTGGCGGTGCAGTCGGCGAACTCGACCTATAGTTCCGGGGATCGGGCCAATCTCCACGACGAGTTCGTGCAGATGTTGCGGGAGGTGCAAAGGATCGCGGAGACGACGGAATTCAACGGTGTCAAGCTCCTGGGCGGGAGCGCGAACATCCAGTCGGGGCAGGTGTTTTCCGGGAAGTTCCATATCGGCGCCGATGCCGGTCAGACGCTGCAGGTGACCTTCAACATGGCCAATCTTTCGGCACTGGGGTTGGTGAATTTCAGCGGCTTCGGAACCCTCGATTCGGCCGCGTTCGCCTACTCGGCGGTGGCGGCGTCGACGGTCACCGGTCTGGCCTTGAGCATCGCCACCGACACCGGGGCGAACGCTGCCCTGTCCACGGTCGACAGCGCCCTGGACTCCATCTCCGACATCCGCGCCACCATGGGAGCGACCATGAGCCGGTTCGAGACGGTCATCCAGAGTCTGACCAACGTCGTGGAGAATACCGATGCCGCCCGTTCGCGGATACAGGACGCCGACATCGCGACGGAGACCGCGCAGTTGACGCGCAACACGATCCTGCAGCAGGCGGGGATCGCGATTCTGGCCCAGGCCAATCAGCAGCCGCAGATGGCGCTGCGGCTGCTGGCGATGTAGGCCTGGAATCGCTCTCGGGAGTCCCGGTCGGGGTCGGGTCTCCCGAGAGGCGGAACACGGGGTAGGGTTGCCCCGGTCAAA
The DNA here is from genome assembly GCA_015229005.1 of Magnetococcales bacterium. GTDB lineage: Bacteria > Pseudomonadota > Magnetococcia > Magnetococcales > JADGCL01 > JADGCL01. The sequence goes on along the minus strand of JADGCL010000018.1, from coordinate 27,461 downwards.
TGATCAACCCAGCTCAGTTCAGGGAAGAAAACAGGGGTTCAGGAAACGGACCCGAGCAAAAGGAGTGGTAACATGCTTTCGATCAACAACAGCGTTACGTCCCTGAATGCACAGCGTCATATGGATCGCTCCACCCGCGAGTTGGGGAAGACTTTTGCGCGGCTCGCCTCGGGGATGCGGATCAACTCTTCGCGGGACGACGCGGCGGGTATGGCCATCGTCAGCCGGATGGTGGCCCAGGTGCGGGGCATGAACACCGCCATTCGCAATGCCAATGACGGCATCTCCCTGGCGCAGGTGGCGGAATCGGCCCTGGACGAGTCGACCAATGCCCTGCAGCGGGCGCGTGAGCTCATGGTGCAGGCGGCCAACTCCACCTACAGCTCCGGGGACCGGCAGAATCTCCAGGACGAGGTGGTGCAGATGGTGAACGAGGTCCAGCGGATCGCGACCACCACCACGTTCAACGAGATCAATCTCCTGACCGGTTCTTACTCCGGCAACAATTTTCACATCGGCGCCGACGCCAACCAGACCATTCAGTTCTCGATCCTGGCGGCGAGCAAGAATGCCCTGGGCGTCACCATGGGGAACTCCGGGGGAACCCAGAGCCTCGGCAGCTTCGGGCGGGGCGTGGGGACGGCCAGCGCCCAGTCGGTGATCAACTCCAACCTGGCGAAGATCGACAACGCCCTTGATTCGATCTCCGACATCCGTGCCAATCTCGGGGCGGTGATGAGCCGTTTCGAGACGGTGATCGCGAGTCTCTCCAATGTCGTGGAGAACACCGATGCCGCCCGCTCGCGGATCCAGGATGCCGACATCGCCACGGAGACGGCGGCCCTGACCCGGAACACCATTCTCCAGCAGGCGGGGGTGGCCATCCTGGCCCAGGCCAACCAGCAGCCGCAGATCGCCTTGAGGTTGCTGGCGATGTAACCAGAATGTCGGATGCGGGGGGCTCCCCGATATGGTCGCGGGCCGGGGCATTTCCCGGGGGCTCCCCGCGACCGGGGGGTCGGCACGGCGGTCCGAATCCGGCGGATGCGGTCGCCGGGCGGACCGCATCCGCCGGGGGCGCGACTCCCCCGGGAGTGCGGAACGGGCTGGGGTTGGCCCGGTTCAATGATCAACCCAGCAGTAGTCAAGGAAGATAACAAGAGGGCCGGGAAACAGGCCCGAGCGGAAGGAGCGTAAACCATGCTCTCCATCAACAACAGTGTCACCTCCCTGAACGCCCAGAGACATCTGTCGCGTGCGACGGGAAACCTCGGCAAGACCTTTGCGCGGCTGGCCTCCGGGATGCGGATCAACTCCTCGCGCGATGATGCGGCGGGAATGGCGATCGTCAACCGGATGGTGGCCCAGGTGCGCGGCATGAACATGGCGGTGCGTAACGCCAATGACGGTATCTCCCTGGCGCAGGTGGCCGAGTCGGCGCTCGACGAGACCACCAATGCCCTGCAACGCGCCCGGGAATTGATGGTCCAGGCGGCGAACTCCACCTACAGCTCCGGGGATCGGAAGAATCTCCAGGACGAGGTGGTGCAGATGCTGAGCGAAGTTCAGCGGATCGCGACGACGACCCAGTTCAACGAGATCAATCTCCTGACCGGCTCCTATTCGGGCAACAACTTCCACGTCGGCGCCGATGCCAACCAGACGATCATGTTCTCGATCCGGGCGGCGAGTCTCGTCGCCCTGGGGGTCTCCATGGGAGGCAACGGCACGGCGACGACCCTGGGCAGCTTCGGTCTGGGACGGACCACGGCGGCGGCGCAGTCGGTGCTGAACTCGAATCTGGCCAAGATCGACAATGCCCTCGATTCGATCTCCGACATCCGTTCCAACCTCGGGGCGGTGATGAGCCGTTTCGAGACGGTGATCGCAAGCCTTTCCAACGTGATCGAGAACACCGATGCGGCGCGTTCGCGGATCCAGGATGCCGACATCGCGACGGAAACCGCGCAACTGACGCGCAACACGATCCTTCAACAGGCCGGGGTCGCCATTCTGGCACAGGCCAATCAACAACCGACGATCGCCCTGCAGTTGCTGTCGCTCAAGTAGTCCCGCTCCCCCCGGAGGGGAGCGTCCGCTCGATCGGGTCGCGGCTCAAGAATTTCGGCGATCCCGGCGATCGACGACAAGGTGGCGGAACAAGAACCCTCGAAGCAGGGTCGGCACGCGCCCCCCGGGAACTTTCCCGGGGGGCGCTCGCCGTTGGGGTCGTCCCCCCCTCACCCAGGCTCGGGTGCAGGGAGGGGGATACTCGGACGGGGGTGTGACGTGGCGCAAGGGTATGGTAGAGTCATCCCGCCGGGTCTTCCGCGTTCGGGACCGCCTCCCGGGGCGCTCGCCGGACGCCGGGCCCGCCTGACCGAATCCTTCCTCCGGCCTCGAACAGGATCCCAGCCCATGGTCCCACAGAGCCCTTCTCCTCTCCGTTCCGACAACTCCCGGGTTCACTTGAAAAAGGCCCCCTGTCGGCGAGGCCCTCCCGCCCTGTTGGTACTCCTCTCTCTGGCGGTTCTGCTGGTGGTGTCGCCTGCCGCGGCAGCGGCTGGCGCCGCCTCCGAGAGCGGTTCGGCGGCCAAGGCCGGCGAAGAGGCGGCGACTGCGGAAGCGGAGTCCCAGCCCAAGCTTTCGGCGAAAAAGGTCTTCGCCGCCCTCAGCAAGGCGAGCGCCACCTGCGTCTCCTGTCACATGGAGGACAATCGCGGCCTCACCCAGCAGTGGGGGCGGTCGAAACATTATGGCGCCAATGTGGGTTGCTACGAATGCCACAAGGCCGAACCCGGCGACGCCGATGCCTTTCGCCACAAGAATTATCTGATCTCGGTCATCGTCTCCCCCAAGGATTGCGGTCGCTGCCATGACCGGGAGGCGGAGGAGTTCGGTCGCAGTATTCATGCCCGGAGCGGCACCCTCACCGGGACCCAGGCCGAGGTCATGGGTTCGGTGGTCCAGGGCAAGATCACCCTGGAGGGGCAGGCGGCGGCCATGAACGGCTGTCGGCAGTGCCATGGCGGCCAGATCGGGGTCCAGAGCAGCGGCAAGCTCGACCCGGCCACCTGGCCCAACTCGGGGATCGGTCGCTTGAACCCGGACGGCTCCATCGGGGCCTGCACCGCCTGTCACCAGCGGCACGAGTTTTCCCAATCGCAGGCGCGGCGACCGGAATCCTGCGGCAAGTGTCACCGCGGACCCGCCCATCCGCAGAAAGAGGTTTACGACGAGTCCAAACACGGCATCAACTTCTACGCCAACGTCGAGCGGATGAACCTGGATTCCCCCAAGTGGATCGTCGGCGAGGATTACGACGCCGCCCCGACCTGTGCCACCTGCCACATGTCGGCCACCCGGGAGATCCCCCTGACCCACGACGTGGGGGAGCGCATCAGCTGGAACCTGCGCCTGCCGGTCTCCTACAAGGTCGACGAACTGCCCGGGAACGGGGGCAGGGAGGTCAAGGGATGGAAGGAGCGTCGGGACGACATGATGACGGTCTGCGTCTCGTGCCACACCGAGAGTATCGTCAAGAATTTCTACTGGCAGTACGACGAAGTGGTGCGGCTCTACAACACCAAGTTCGCCCTGCCGGGAGAGCGGATCATGGCGATGCTCGCGGAGTCGGGTCTCAGGACGCCGCAACTGTTCGATGAGGGGATCGAATGGAGCTGGTTCAAGCTCGGGCAGCTCGCGGGTCGGCGGGCCCGGGTCGGGGCCTCGATGATGGCCCCCGACCACGTACAGTGGCAGGGGCTCTTCGAGGTGGCGGAACTCTTCTACAGCAGCCTCCTGCCCCAGGCCGATGCGCTGGTGGCGGCAGGGGAGAAGGTGGGTCGGAAGGTGGAGGCGCAGCGGGTGAAAAATCTCCTCCAGGCGATTCGGGAATATCCGGAACATCGCTTCCTCCTGGGGGGAACGAAGCCTGCCGGAGCGCCCGCTCCGGAAGCGGTTCCGGGTGACGCCGGCGGGGGCGGGGCGGCGCCGGCGCCAGGGTCAGAATCGGGATCCGGGGGTCGATGAACTGGAGTCGGGAGGTGGGTCTGGTGACCGGTGAGAGGCGGGTGACTTTCCGGGTGGCAGCTCTGCTCCTGCCCTGGTGGCTGGCGGTTGCCGGGATCGCGACGGCGCAGGGCGACGGTGCAACGGGGAAATCCGGGCAAGGCGCGGCGGCTTCTGCCCTGGGGAGGGTGTCTGCCCTGGAACTCCTGAGGGGAGAGGGGGGTCTGGAGGGGATCACTCCGGTGGCGGTCACCCCGACCACGGCGGATCGGGATTGCCTGGAGTGTCACGGGGCGAAGAATTTCGGGACTCCCAAGGGGAAGGGGACGGCCTTCGGTCGGCGTGAGCTGACGGTGGATGTGAAGAAACTGGCCCGTTCGGCGCATGCGGAGCGGCGGTGCGTGGAGTGTCACACGGATGTTCGCGAGATCCCGCACCCGCAGGGGGTGAAGCTGAAGGTCGACTGCGCCGGGGAGTGTCACGCGAAGCTTTCGCATCTGCCGGCGTTGACGGAGACCCTGACGCCGGAGGCTGTATCGCAGCTCATGGTGGTGGTGGGCAGTTACATGGGGTCGGTCCACGCCCGCCCGAAGGTGGCCAATCCGCAGGAGCCCAACGCCGGATGTGCCGATTGTCACAAGGGGCACGCGATCTTTCCCCTGGGGAGTCGGGAGTGGGAGGAGGCGCGTCAGGAGCTTCCCGGGGTGTGCGGGAAGTGCCACCCCAAGGAGCTTCAGGCTTACGAGGGGTCGGTCCATGGGGTGAAGGCCATTCGCTATGGGGATCCCAAGGCAGCGGTCTGTTCGGATTGTCATACGGCGCACAAGGTGTTGCCGGCGAAGGAGGACCCGGCGCGGCTGGTGATCACCAAGAACTGCGGCCACTGCCACGAGGAAGAGTATCAGAGCTTCGCCAATACCTATCACGGGCAGGTCAATGCCCTGGGGTACACCCACACCGCCAAGTGTTTCGATTGCCACGAGGCCCATGATACGCGCTGGGTGACCGATCCGGCTTCGCGGGTTTCGGGATTGAATCGCAGCGCCACCTGCCAGAAGTGTCACAAGGGGGTGTCGGCGGGGTTTCTGCAATTCCTGCCGCATGGCAATACCCACGACTTCGAGCGCTATCCGGAGATGTGGTTGGCGTCGAAGTCGATGATCCTTTTGCTGGTTGGGGTCTTTCTCTTCTTCTGGAGCCACTCGGCGCTGTGGTTCCTGCGGGAGTTCAAGGAGCGGCGGGCGCTGGGAGTCCGGGTCAGGAGCGAGGCGCTGGCGGCGCCTTCGGGAGAGGGTGAGTCTCCCGGGGTGGTGCGGCTTGTCGCCTCGGGGCGGAGTTCGGTGTTGCGCTTTCGGGGACGCTGGCGGGTGTTGCATCTGACCTTTGCCTTGTCGATCATGTTGCTCTCCCTGACAGGAATGACGGTCCTTTACCCGGAGAGTTTTTGGGCGCCGACGGTGGTTCGGGTGTTCGGTGGGGCCGAGGTGTTGGCGGTGCTGCACCGGTTGGGGGCGGTTCTGTTCGCGGGGGCATTTTTCGGGCACCTGGTGCTGGTGTTCCTCAACGTTTCGCGGCGGCTGAAGCGGGGGGAGTTCCAGTGGTTCGGTCCCTGCTCGCTGTTGCCGAGGTGGCAGGATCTCTCCGATTTTCTGGCCATGATGCGCTGGTTTTTCGGCAAAGGCCCGCGGCCACGCCTGGACCACTGGACTTACTGGGAGAAGTTCGATTATTGGGCCCCGTTCTGGGGCATGTTCATCATCGGCGCTTCGGGGGTGAGCCTCTGGTTCCCGGCGATTGTGGGCCAGTATCTGCCGGGGTGGATTTTCAACGTCGCGACCATCGTCCATGGTGAGGAGGCCTTCCTGGCGGCGGTTTTCCTCTTCTCCGTCCACTTTTTCAACTGTCACCTGCGACCGAGCAAGTTTCCTCTGGATATCATGATGTTCGTCGGCTCGATGCCCCTGGAGGAGTTTCGTCATGAGCGACCGGAGGCCTATCGGCGCCTGGTCGAGCGTGGAGAGCTGGAGAAGTATTTGGTCAACCCGCCGACGCGGGGGTGGAAGCTCTTCTCGACGGTGTTGGGGTTTGCCCTGGTCGGGATCGGACTGACCTTGCTGGTGATGATTCTCTCGGGGTTCGTGCAGGATCTGCTGGGGTGATGGTCCGCGACCGAATGGACAGGGCCGGGTTCCTGCGGTGGCGTCTCACACTTTCCAAGAGGGGCTGTGGGGAGGCTCGACCGCCTTCGGCGCGGATCCCGCAAAAAACGCGGGATCCGCTTGGGTGTGAGGGCGCGTAAAGGCAAAGTCAAAAACAAGACCTTGCCATGAAAGATCCCCGTGCCAAAGACAGCAAACCACCCGTCGCCTTTTTCGGTCAAAAGGCGATGCTCCCCTGCCGAGAAAGGCACCAGTCAGGAATCGATTCGACTCCAGGTTTCGCTAACGGAACGCTCCGCCACGCTCCCAATCCACCCTGTCCAGCGGAAACACCGGCCCATCGACGCACACCCGCCGATATTCCCACTCCCCCCCATCCCCAATCCGGACCGGCGCCACACACCCCGCGCATCCACCGAATCCGCACCCCATCCTCTCCTCCAGGGAACACTCCCCGGTCAGGCCATACCCCCCGACCAACGCCGCCGCCGCCCGCATCATCGCCATCGGCCCGCACACGAAGACCCCCGTCCCGGCAAGCTCGCCCAGCTCCCCACCGGCCAGCACCCGGGCAACGAGATCGGTGACGTTCCCCCGGAAAAACCCCGCCCGCTCACCCCGGGAGGCCAAATGCACCCGAATGCCCAACTCCCCCAATCGTCCCAGGGTCAACGCCCCCCCCGCCCCGGGAGTCAGCGGCAACGGACTCTCCCCCTCCAGGCCCAGGAAAAAATGGACCTCCGTCCCGCACCGGACCAGGAAACGCGCCAGAAAATCCAGCGGCGCCAGCCCCACCCCCCCGGCGATGAGCAGGGCCCGCGAAGGCCGCGCCAGCGTCGTCAGGAAAGGCCGCCCGATCGGCCCCAGGAACGAAACCCCATCCCCCACCCGCCAGGCCGCCATTGCCCCGCTCCCCGCGCCGACGACCTTGTAGAGAATCTCGATCCACCCCCCCTCGGGATCGGCATCAAACACGGAGAAAGGCCGCGGCAAGGTGAACCCGGGACCGCAATTCACATGGACGAAGTGACCAGGAAGAGAGGAGACCGCCACCTCGGGGGCCGCCAGCCGCAGCAGGCCATATCCCCCGGGCAGGGAAGAATTGCCCAGAACCACCGCCGTCGTCATCCTCAGGGGGCCCCCCCAAGGCCGACAATCACCACCCTCTGCGGCAGGAAACACCACCCCGTCAGATCCCCTCCCGGAAGACCGGTCGCCCCCCGACCAGGGTCAGCTTCACCCGCCCCATCACCCGCCGCCGGTCGAAGCAGGTGTTCCTCGCCGTCCCGTGCAGCCGGGAGGCATCGACCGTCCAGACTTCGGCGGGATCGAAAAGGACCACATCCGCCGGGGCCCCGACCGCCAAGGTCCCCCGGTCGATCCCCAACAGCGCCGCCGGGTTGCAGGTGATCGCCGCCAGGCACTCCTTGAGCGGCAACACCCCGTCGCGGACCAGCTCCAGGGCGATCGGCAGCAGGGTCTCCAGGCCAATGACCCCGTTGGTGGCCCGGCAGAACTCGACCCGTTTGCTGTCACGATCATGGGGGGCATGGTCGGTGGCGATCACCGTGATCACCCGCCGCGCCAACCCCTCCAGCAGCGCCGCCCGATCCCCCGCGCCGCGCAAGGGAGGCGACATCTTCGCATCCGTGTCATACCCCATCACCGCCTCGTCCGTGAGGGCAAGGTGATGCGGCGTGACCTCGCAGGAGACCGGCAGCCCGGCCTCCCTGGCCCGCGCCACCGCAGCCACCGCACCCGCCGTCGAGATGTGGGCGACATGGTAGCGACCACCCGTCAGCTCGACCAGGCGAACGTCCCGATCCACCAGCGACGACTCGGCCTGCGCCGGTATCCCCGGGAGCCCCAGCCGCGTCGAAATCAGCCCTTCGTGCATACAGCCGCACCCCGCCAGCCCCGGGTCCTCGGCGTGCTGGATGATCAGGGTCGAAAAGGCCCGGGAATACTCCAGGGCCCGACGCATCACACTGCCGCTGACCACCGCCCGGCCATCATCGGAAAAGGCAACACAACCGGCCTCCTTCATGAGGCCCATTTCCGTGAGTTCCTTCCCCTCCAGCCCCCGGGTGATCGCCCCGATCGGGAAGAGATTGGCCAGGCCCGCCGCCGTCGCCCGACCCAGGACGAAATCGACGATGCTCGGGTCATCCGTCACCGGGCGGGTATTCGGCATCGCCGCCACCGAGGTCACCCCGCCCGCGACCGCCGCCGCCAGCCCCCCGGCGATCGTCTCCTTGTATTCGTAACCGGGCTCCCGGAGGTGGACGTGCATGTCCACCAGCCCCGGGGCGACAACCAGCCCCGCCGCCTCGATCACCTCGCAATCGGCGGGCAGCTCCACCCGACCGACGGCACGGACACGCCCCCCTTCCAGCAACAGATCCGCCGTCGCATCGAAATCCCGGGAGGGGTCCACCACCCGACCACCCCGGATCAACGTCAAGGACGCCCTCCTCTCCATGGCTCCGCTATCCTTTCCGACCGCCGCCGCAGAGGCGATAGAGTACCGCCATGCGCACCGCCAGGCCATTGGCCACCTGGTCGAGGATCACCGCCCGTTCCGGGTCGTCGGCCACGTCCGAAGCGATCTCGACGCCGCGGTTCATCGGCCCCGGGTGCATGACGATGGCCTCGGGGGCCGCCATGGCCAACCGTCGCCGGTCGAGACCCCAATAGTGAAAATATTCCCGCGTACTGGGGAGAAATCCCCCCTGCATGCGCTCGGTCTGAAGGCGCAGCATCATCACCACCTCGGCCCCGGCGAGCCCCGACTCCATGTCGTGGTGCACCTCCACCCCGAAGACCTCGGCGGCGTGGGGAGGAATCAGGGTCGGCGGCCCGACAAAGCGGACCCGCGCCCCCATGGTCGCGAGCCCCCAGGCGTTGGAGCGGGCCACCCGTGAGTGGAGAACGTCGCCGCAGATGGCCACCGTCAGGCCCGAAAACTCCGTCCGCCCCAGGCGCAGCAGGTTGTCGTCGATGGTGAGGATGTCCAACAGGGACTGGGTGGGATGCTCGTGGCGACCGTCGCCGGCGTTGACGATGGCCGCATCCAGATGGTGCGCCAGGAACTGCGGCGCCCCGGACTCGGGGTGGCGGATCACCACCACATCCGGGTTCATCGCCTTGAGGTTGGCGACCGTGTCGTAGAGACTCTCCCCCTTCGAGACCGAGCTGGCGTTGACCGAAAAATTGATCACGTCCGCCGACATCCGTTTGCCGGCCAACTCGAAGGAGGTGCGGGTACGGGTGGAGTTCTCGAAAAAGAGATTGATGACCGTCTTGCCCCGGAGGGTCGGGACTTTCTTGATATCGCGGTGATTGACCTCGCGAAGGGAAGAGGCCGTTTCCAGAATGACGCCGATCTCCTCCCGGGTGAGGCCCTCCATGCCCAGGAGATGTTTCTTACTCCACGCCGAATTTCCCGCTATCATTTCGCTGCCCGAGCCTTCAGTGAATGCGGTCGACCGCAACCCGTGCCTCGGTCTCTCCCGGTGAAGGGAAAGCCCGTCCCTGGACACACGCAACCTACAAAAACCGCCGGACGACCGTCAGGGCCCCCCCCTCTCCCTCCCGAACCTTGATGAATTCCCGCTCGCCCGTTTCGATCACGACCCCCGCGTAGTCGGGCTGGATGGGCAATTGCCGGTGGCCCCGATCCACCAGGACCGCCAGATCGACGATCTCCGGTCGACCATAATCGAAGAGGGCATTGAGGGCGGCACGGATCGTCCGCCCGGTGAAGAGGACATCGTCGACCAGGATGATCCGCTTGTCGTCGATGTTCATCGCGAGATCGGTCCCCCCGACCACCGGATTGGGACCGATGGTGTCGAGGTCGTCCCGATAGAAGGTGATATCCAGAAAGCCGAGGGGCAGTTCCCGGTCGAGGAGCGGCGTCAACTGCTGCCGGAGGAGATAGGCCAGCTGCGCCCCGCCGCGGCGGATCCCCACGACCACCCGCTTGTCCGGGCGGGTGATGTCGTTGGCCAGGCGCACCGCCATGTCGGCGATGATCCCGGGGGTCTGGTCACTGCCGAGGAGGATCTCTTCCCGGGGCAGGCTCATGGGCAGGTGACTCCGTCCGGAAGCGGTCAGGGCAAAGAGCGGTCAGGACAAACCGGCCCCGCTCCTTTCCGCCCGGGACGGTACTCCTTTTACCCCCCGATCACAAGCCCATTCCACTCCCACCTTCCACCACCTCGCCGGCCCAACGACGCACCTCTTCCATCATCCGTTCCGCATCGGCAAGGGGAAGTCCCTCGATTTCCAGGTCATCGTAACGCAAATGGACGGCACAGGGTGTCAGCGGGCTGAAATGATCGGAAGGAAACGGAAAGGCGAGACCCTCGTCGAGGATGCGATCAACCAGTTCGTCCAGGTCGTGGGTGCGTCGGAAGGAGACTCCCTTGGCCAAAAGGACCGCCTTAAGGCTCTTCTCCACCGCCTGCTGGGCGTGAAAACAGGCCGCTTCGGCGTCGATGCCAGGTTGATTCTTTATGGCATGAAAGACAGCCCGGTCCTGGTCGGCCTTGCGCAACAGGCGACGCGCTTCATCCGAGGGAGTCATGGATGATCCTCCCTTCCTGCAAGGCCCAATAAATGGCGCCACTGGAATGGGTGCGGCGCTCTTCCATCTCGGCGATGGAACAAACCAGCAGATCCACGGGGACGCGCAAGGGGCGCAGAACCTGGCGCAACCGCACTGTCTCCTGCAGGCGATTGGCGACCACCGGCTCCACGACCAGGAGGTCCAGGTCCGAGTGCGCTTCGGCATCACCACGAGCATGGGAGCCAAACAGAATCACCCGGGAAGGGCCGGCGGTCTCGGCCAACAGGGCACCGATCTTCTTCAAGAACGTTTCGTCGATGGTCGGGGGTGAACGGCTCATACGGACTCCTCGTCGTCGAAGCAGGTTTTTCCGCCAATTTTCCGATCCACGAATCTGGATCGCAGTTTCAACCGGTATCAATGGGCCTCGGCCCAGTTCCGCCCGTGTCCTACCTCCACCTTCAGCGGCACCGCGAGGGAGACCGCCCCCTCCATCACCTCGCGGACCAGGGAGGCGACCGCCGCCAGCTCGCTCTCGGGCAGCTCCAGGACCAGCTCGTCGTGGACCTGCATCACCATTCGCGCCGCGAGGCGGCGCTTCTCCAGCTCCGCCGCCAGGCGGATCATCGCCTTCTTGATCAGGTCCGCCGCCGAGCCCTGGATCGGGGCGTTGATCGCCGTCCGCTCGGCCAACTCGCGGAGGGTGCGGTTGGGGCTGTCGATGTCGGCGACCCGGCAGCGGCGCCCGCCCAGGGTGGTGACGAAACCCTGCCGCCTGGCCGTCGCCACGGTCACCTCCATGTACTCCCGCACCCCTCCGTAGCGGGCGAAATAGCGCTCCATGTAGCGGCGCGCCTCCGCCAGGCCGATCCCCAGGCGCGAGGCCAGGCCGAAGGGGCTCATCCCGTAGATCAGCCCGAAATTGATCGTCTTGGCCATGCGCCGCGCCTCCGGGGTCACCTGCTCCGGGGAGAAGCCGAAAAGCTCCGAGGCCGTCACCGTGTGGATGTCCTCGTCGCGCCGGAAGGCCTCCTCCAGCCCGCGCACCGCCCCCAGATGGGCGAGGAGGCGCAGCTCGATCTGGCTGTAGTCGGCGGCCAGGAGGAGCCGCCCGGGGGGGGCCACGAAGGCCGCCCGGATCGCCCGCCCCTCCTCGGTCCGGATCGGGATGTTCTGCAGGTTGGGCTCCGACGAGGAGAGGCGGCCCGTCAGGGTGACCGCCTGGTTGTAGCTCGTATGCACCCGACCGGTCTGCGGGTGGATCATCGCCACCAGGGCCTCGGTGTAGGTCGACTGGAGCTTGGTCAGCCCCCGATAGGTGAGGACCCGCGCCGGCAGAAGGTGACCCTGCGCCGCCAGCCGCGTCAGCACGGTGACATCGGTGGAGTGGCCGGTCTTGGTCTTCCTCCCCCCCTTGATCCCGAGCTTGTCGAAGAGGATGGCCCCCAGTTGCTGGGTCGAGTTGACGTTGAAGGGCTCTCCCGCCAGTTCGTGGATCTCCCTGACCAGGGCCTCGCGCCGGGCGGTGAAATCGACCGACATCGCCTCCAGGGCCGCCCGGTCGATGGTGATGCCGTGAAGCTCCATCTCCCCCAGGACCGGAATGAGCGGACATTCGACCTCCGCATAAAGGGAGGCCACCTCCCCCAGGGCCGCCAGTCGCGGCGCCATCGTCGCCGCCGCCGCCCAGGTCACCTCGGCATCCTCGCAGGCGTAGGGGGCCGCCTTCTCCAGGGGGACCTCGCTGAAAAGGCGCTGCTGTCGACCGCTGCCGGCCACCTCCGCGAAGGTGATGGTCCGCCGCCCCAGCTCCGCCTGGGCAATGGCGTCGAGATTGTGGCGCCTGCCGCCGCCATACAGGAGGTGCGACTGGAGCATGGTATCGTCGGTGATCCCCGCCAGGCGAATCCCCAGCCGCCGCAGGACGACATAGTCATACTTGATGTTCTGCCCCACCTTGGCGACAGTCGGATCCTCCAGGATCGGCCCGAGGGCGGCGAGGACCATCGCGACCGGGAGCTGTCCCCCCGGGGCCGCCTCCGGGGTGTGGGCCACGGGGATGTAGACCGCGTGCAACGGCTCCCAGGCGAACGACAGCCCCACCAGTTCCGCCCGAACCGGGTCGGTGCCGGTGGTCTCGGTGTCGAGGCTGAAGGCCGGCTGTCGCCGGAGCCTCTCCAGAAAGGCCTGCAAGGCCTCGGGGGTGGTGAGGATCTCGCAATGGCATGCGACCGGGGCGGCGACAGGCCCGACAACAACGGCATCCCCGGCAGCGGCATCCCCAGCGACGGCATCTCCGGCAGCGGCATCCCCGACAACGGCCTCCCCGACGGTTGCCCCGCCTTCGACCTCCCGCGCCGGGGGAGGGGAGGGGAGCGGCCCCTCCGACAGTTCCCGGAGCAGGGAGTGGAACTCCATCTCGCGAAAGAGCGCCCGGAGCCGTTCCCGGTCGGGCGGTTGCCGGCGGAGTCCCTCCAGGGTGAAGTCGAACCCCACCGCCCGGTCGATCGTCGCCAGACGCCGACTCAGGAGCGCCTGCTCGCCGAAGCTTTCGAGGCTCCGCCGGCGCACGGGCTGGCGGATCCGCGCGGTGTTGGCGAGGAGGGTCTCCAGGTCACCGAACTCGCGAATCAGCTCGGCGGCGGTCTTGGGGCCGATCCCCGGGACCCCGGGGATGTTGTCCGAGCTGTCCCCGGCCAGCCCCATCACCTGGGTCACCCGCGCCGGCGGCACCCCCCACCGCGCCTCCACCTCCGGGATCCGGATCCAGGCCTCCTTCAGGGTATCCAGGAGGATCACCCGCTCGGTGACGAGCTGCATGAAATCCTTGTCACCGGTGACCAGGACCACCTCAAGCCCCGCCGCCTCTCCCGCCGTCGCCAGGGTCCCCAGGAGGTCGTCGGCCTCGAACCCGGGTTTCACGAAGAGCGGGATCCGATAGGCCTCCACCACCTGATGGATGATCGGCACCTGCACCCGCAGCGCATCAGGCATCGGCGGGCGATTGGCCTTGTAACGGTCGTCCAGTTCATGGCGAAAGGTCGGGCCGCGGGCGTCGAAGGCGATGGCCAGATAATCGGGCGACTCTTCATCCACGACCTTGCGCACCATTTTGATGAAGCCGAAAATGGCGTTGGTGGGAAAACCGTCGCGACGGGCCAGATTGCGGACGCCGTGAAAGGCCCGGTAAAGGTAGCCCGAGCCGTCGATCAAGAACATACGGGGTGTCGTCATGGGGTTGAGGATAACGCTTGCCGATCCGGGTCGCCACCCGCTTTCTCCGTCACGGAGCCCTGCCGGTGGCAGCGGCGGTCGTACCGGAAACCGGACAAAGGGAGGCTCCCTCGCCCTGGCCGCGCTCCTCCTCCTGCCCCTGGCGGCGATCGCGGCCCCCGGGAAGGAGACCACCGCCGGCAAGCCCGGGGAGGAGACCGCCGCCGGTAGAACCGAGGAGGAGACCGCCGGCGGGGATGCGGATACGCCGGTGATCGGGCCGGATGGGGAACCGGTGGCCAAGGGGGTCCTCGTCTCCGTGGTCTCCGAGGATCTCGACCCCGACACCCCCGGTCCGGAGACGGTGGTCCGTCTCTACGAGGATTCGGCGGGCAACCGGGTGCGGGAGTTCGTCATGCGGGGATTCCTCTTCCAGTTGGAGGTGGCCCCCGACGACGGTCCCGCCTACTACCTCGTGGACAACGACGGGGATGGCCGCTTCGAGACCCGCCTGGTCGATCCGGAGCCGCGCCTGGTGATTCCCCAGTGGGTCTTCCACCGCTTCTGAGCCCGGAGTCGCCTCGATGGCGCGACGGGACTACTGGCTGCTCTCGGCCTATTACGCGGTCTATTTCGGGATCCTCGGGGTCTGGATCCCCTACTGGTCGCTCTACCTGGACGCCCTCGGTCACGGGGCCGAGGCGATCGGCACGCTGCTGGCCATCTCCCTCGGGTGCAAGGTCCTGGGACCGCCGGTCTGGGGCACCCTGGCCGACAACGGTTCCCGTCGGCAGGTGATCCGTCTGACCTCGCTGGCCTCGTTCCTCGCTTTCTGCCTCTTTTTCCTCGATTCCGGATTTGCGACCCTGGCGGTCGCCATGGCAACCTTCAGCATCTTCCAGTCGGGACCGATGGTCCTGGTCGAGGTCTCCACCCTGGAGGCGGTCAAGCGCACGGGCGGGGATTATGGGCGGGTGCGGTTATGGGGGTCGATCGGCTTCATCCTCTCCGCCTTCAGCCTGGGGAGGGTCATCGGCGATCGCGGCCCGGGGATAATCCTGTGGGTGATTGCGCTCCTCCTCCTCCTCGGGGTCCTGGTGGCGCTGGCGCTGCCGGAATCGGGCGAGGCGCCGGGGAACAAGCGGGAGGGTAAAAAGGCGGGGGGATGGATGGAGACCGGAAAATGCCTCGCCTCCATTCCGGGGCTGGGCTGGTTCTACCTCTGCTCCCTCATGATGCAAATGTCCCACGGCGCCTATTATGGTTTTCTCTCGATTCACCTGGCCGGGGAGGGGTTTTCGCCGACCGCGATCGGTTTTCTCTGGGCCCTGGGGGTGGCGGCGGAGGTGGTGGTGATGTTCCATGCCCGTTGGTTGGGCCTGCGCCTGGGGTATTCCACCCTGTGGCTCGGGTCGGTGCTCTTCGCCGCCCTGCGCTGGGGGATCTTCGCCGTGACCCTGTGGTGGCCGCTCCTCGTCCTGGCCCAGATTTTTCATGCCTTCACCTTCGGCACCTTTCACATCGCCTCGGTCGAGCGGCTCTTCGAGGGGGTCCCCGCCGGCATCCGGGCGACGGCGCAGGCCTGGTATGCGGCCCTCTCCTTCGGCATCGGCCTGGGACTGGGGACCTGGTTATCGGGATACCTCTTCGGACCGATCGGCGCCAACCGGCTCTTTGCGGTGATGGCAGCCCTGGCGGGGCTCGCCTTTCTCGCCGGGCGACGCTCGCTCGCGGCCCTCTCGCCCACCCTCCCACCCCCTCTCGAGGCCTCGCCCCGACATGGCTGACGACCCGATGGATCCGGCGACAATGCCGTCCGATCCCCCCCCCTCCGGGGTGACTCCGCCACAACAGACCCCTCCGGTCGGTCTCGCCCCCTGCGGGGTGACCCTGCCGCGCCGGACCCTGGGGGAGATGTTCCGCCTGGCACGTCGGCTTCACCGGCTGCAACGCCATCCGGACTATCTCGCGGCGGCGACGGCCCTCCTGCCGGCGGTGGTCGGTTTCGATCCCGGGCAGCAGGCGCTCCTCGCGGGTTACGATTTCCACGTCGATGCCCGGGGAGCGCAATTGATCGAGGTCAATGCCAATGCCGGCGGCGCCTTCCTCGCCGCCCGGGCGATGGCCGGCTTCCCGACATGGCCCCAGCTCGCCCGGGAACGCCTGGAGGGGCGTCTCCGGCGGGCCTTCGTTCACGAGTGGAAGGCCTTCCGCCGCCACGCCCGGGTCGGGGAGGCCGGTGGTGACGATACGCTGCCGCGACGGGCGGTGATCCTGGACGAGGATCCCCGGGGGCAATTCCTCTTTCCGGAGATGGAATATTTTCGCGATCTCTTCCGCCGGTGGGGGGTGACGACGGAGATCGTGGCGCCGGCGGAGCTGGTCATGGAAGCCGGCGGGGTCTGGCTGGAGGGAGAGAGGATCGACCTCATCTACAACCGGCATTGTGATTTTTTCCTGGAGAGTCCCCCGTTGCAAGGGCTCCGCTCGGCCTATCTGGCGGGACGGGTCTGTCTCACCCCCAACCCACGGGGGCACGGGATCCTGGGGGACAAACGGCTCCTCGTCCTCTGGTCCGACGAGGGGGCGCTGCGCCGCCTGGGGGTTCCGCCAGCGCTGGCGGCGGCGATCGCGGTCCGGGTCCCGGAGAGCCGGATCCTGGCCGAGGTCGAACCGGAACGTCTCTGGCGCGAGCGGAATCAGTGGATCTTCAAGCCGGTGAACGGCTACGGCGGTCGGGGCGTGATCCACGGTCGCGGCCTCAGTCGCGTCCGTCTCGCCCGGATGGAGCCCGGGGAAACCCTGGTGCAACGCCTGGTGCCGCCCTCGACCATCGTCCCCCCGGGGGAGACGGCGCCGATGAAGATGGATTTCCGTCTCTTCGTCCACGACAATACCCTCTTCGGGGTGGCGGCACGGCTCTACCGGGGACAGGTGACCAATTTCCGGCAACCGGGAAACGGCTTTGCCCCGGTGCGACCACTGTAGCAAACCCCAGACCCCCCAGACCCTTTCGGGAAGTGGGAGGTGTCATTTTGGACGAGGGTGTCATGATGTCATCACCGGAAGTGACCGATTCGGACGAATTGCGGATGATCGATCCGGTCGCGGCCTTTCTGGCCTACAGCGACGGGGAGAGGGAGCGGGCCGCGGCAACCGAGGCCGATTTCGATGCGGCGATCCATCAGGCTGCCGTCGAGCTGGTACTGGCCCGCCTCGACACGGGCGGGAAAGCGGGGGAAGCGTCATGATCATCCAACGCCTGACGGCCAGCAATCTCTTCAAGTATCGCGAGGTGGCGCTGAGCGGAATACCGGAGCAAGGTCTCATCGCCCTGGAGGGGGGCAACGAATCGGGAAAATCGTCGATCCTGGAGATGATCCCCCTGGCGCTCTTCGGGCGGACCCTCTCCCTGCCGCCGGAGGCGGTGACCCGGGCGATCCGCTGGGGGGAGACGCGGGCCTCGGTGAGTCTGACCTTCGCCCACGGCGACGGCCACAGCTACACCGTGGTCCGCCATCTCGATGCCAACGGCGCCGGTCGCGCCCGCCTGTTGCGGGAGGGGGTGAAGCAACCGGTGGCCAGCGGCGCCGGGGAGGTCCAGGCGGCGCTGCGACGGCTCATGGGATTCGATTTCGACCAGTACGAGGCCACCCTCCACCTCAGCCAGCGACGGGGTGACGACCCGGTCCGGGCGGAGACCTTGCGGGCCCTGGCGGGAGTATCGACCCTGGAGGGGCTGGTCGGAGGCCTCCGCGAGGAGGCCGAGGCCGCCGCGCTGACCCTGGCTGCGGAACGGGAAGAGCTGCAGAAAACGGAAGAGTCCCTGGCAACACTGGCGATCAAGGAAGAGGCGCTCGCCGAACTGACCCGGAAACGGGAACTGACCGCGACCGCGCTGACCGCAAACGGCGTGGGCATAGCCCGTCTCCGGGAGTTTGCCGCAGCTCTGGAACAGCAGGTCTCCGCGGTGGGGGGCGAGGGGCGGGCCCTGGTGGAGGCAGGAGAGGGCCACGGGACGCTGGCGGCGTGGAGGACCGCCCTGCCACGACTGATGACCGGGGTCCGGCGGCTCAAGGAACTTCCGGAACAACACGGGGTCGAGGTCGAGGAGGTGGGAGGGGAGCCGCTCCGCCTCTGGTGCGAGGAGATGCGGGAGACCCTGGGCGGCCTGGAACCGGTCCTGAAGGCGGTTGCAGAGGAAGAACAGCGCCTGGAACGTTGGCTTGCGACCGGGGAGAAGGAGCCGGAAACCGGCCCCAAGGACGAAAAGGACCGCCCTCCCGGGGGGCGGTCGGCAACCCCGGCGGGGAGAGAGCCGGCAGCGACTGTACAGCAACTCCGGGCAGGACTTTGGGCCCGGAGTCGGCGCCTCCTCGGGAGACGGCGCCGGGCCCTGGGCCTGATGGGATCGCTCCTGCTCCCGGGTCTGGCCGGGGCGGTATCGGGGGGAGCGGCGCTCTATTTTCCGGCGTGGGAAGCGGGTCGGGGCTGGTGGCGGACAATCGAGGCCTTTCTCGCGGCGCCGCCGGCATGGATGATCGGCCCCTGGTCCCTGGCCGGCCACTCCATCGGTTGGCCGGAGGGGTGGCAACTTCCCGAATCGTTGGCCATCCTCGCGGCCGGGGCGACCCTGCTGGTGGCGGGACTGGTGGCGGCCCTGCGGGCAACCCGGGCGGGAGAGTCCCTGCACAGGTTGCAGCAAGAACTGGAACTCCTGGAGACCGAACGGCTCCGGGCCGACAAGGCCCGCAAGCGGCTGCGGGAGGTCCGGACGCTCCCCCTGGGAGAGATGCTTGCCCGTCTGGAAAAGTGGGAGGAGGGCATTCTCCCGGGAGAAGCCCCCTGGAAACAGGCGCTGCATGCCTGGCGGCAGCGGCACGGGGATCCGTTCACCCGGGGGGAGGAGGGAGGAGCGGCCTCCCGGCTCCTCGCCGAGTGTATACGCCTGGAAACCGAGGTGGCGGAACTCCTGGTCGAGCTGCGGGCAATGATCGCGGAGGAGGAGCCGCGCACGGAGAAACTCCGGGAAGAGGTCACCCATCTGGAGGATGCGATCGAGTTCGAACAGGAGCGGCGGCGGCGGGGCCTGGCCCTGGGGGAGCGTCTGACGAGGATCGGGGAGGGGATGGCCGCAACCGCGCGGGAGATCCGGATCCGGGAAGTGGCCCTCGACCTCATCGCCGGGAGTTGCCGGGAGCTTCTGGGCCATTTCCGCAATCGGGTACAGCGGTTCGTCTCGCAGACGGTGCCGTCGCTGACCGGCTCGCGCTACCAGCTGGTCAAGCTCGATCCGGAGCTCCGGGTCGAGGCGCTCTCCACCGAGAGAAATGATTTCGTCACCCTGGGGGAGCTCTCTTCCGGGGTTCGCCAGCAATTGCTGTTGGCCCTCCGCCTGGCCCTGGCCCAGGCTTTGGTGGCCCGGGTGGCGGACAAGGGCCAATTCCTGGCCCTGGACGAGCCGTTCACCTATCTTGATCGGGAGCGTTTCCGTCTGACGCTGGCGGCCATGATGGCGATCTCCCCCCGACTGGGACAACTCTGGATGGCCTCTCCGGAGTTCGTCCTCTCCCCGGAGATGGCGGCATCGGCGTGGCGGATCCCCTGCACCCTGGATTGCGACAACCTGGTGATGGAAAACTGACTCATGCCGAGGAACCTGCCCTCCCCGAATCCGGGATCACTCTCGGGTTCGGCCAGGAATCCGGTCGCCGCTTCGGTCGGAAGGATTGCCCTGGGCCTCTGCGCGGGCCTGCTCCTGGGTCTCTGCGCAGGATTGCCGGATCAGCTCCGGGCCGAGGAGGATTCGACCCTCCGGGTGATCCGCCACCGTGGCGAGGAGGCGATGGTGCCGCTGACCCGCTCCTGGGCGGAGGCCTATCGGACGGTAGACCCGGGGGTGGTGATCAAGGTCCAGGGGGGAGATGCGCGAACAGGGATCGCCGGAGTGATCAATGGCCATGCGGAGGTGGTGAGCACCTCCCTCCTGCTCCTCCCCCGGGAGGAGGCCCTGGTCCGCAAACGCACCGGTCAGGAGCCGGTGATGGTCCCGGTGGGGAGGGACCGGCTGGCAGTGGTGGTACACGCGGACAACCCGTTGCCGGAGACGGATTTCGCAGGATTGGCGGGGATCTTCGGTGAACAGGGAACGATCCGCACCTGGGGACAATTGGGAGTCGAGGTCCCCGGCTGCCGGGAGGGGAAGATCGCCGTTTACGGGGGGCCTCCCGGTTCGGGGAGCCGGGAGTATTTCGCGACGCGGGTCCTGGGAACGGGAGGAGAGCTTCGCTGCGATCTGGTGGTGCTCGGTCACGACCTCTGGGTCGTCGCCGAGGTGGCCCGCGATCCTTGCGGCATCGCCTTTTCCGGGGCGGGCGAGGTGATGGGCGGGATCCGGGAACTTCCCCTGGCAAGGCCGGAGGTCGGAGAGACTTCCCCGCCGGCGGGTTCCACCGCCGGAGAATATCCCCTGACCCGTCCGCTCTTCGTGATCGCCCTGGGGACGGCGACCGCGGAAGTGCGTCGGTATCTCGACTGGTTGCAGACCCCCGACGCCCAAGAGCTCGTGCGCCGGGCGGGATTTCTCCCCTGGGTGACCGAGACCGGAGGAGAGCCGGTCGGACTCCCCGCCCCGCCGGTCGATCCCGCTCCGGTCGCCCCACCATGAGACGGCGCGATCTTCGCCGCAATCCCTGAAACGTCCGAAATCGCCCAACGCCTTCGTCGAGGCCCCCGGGGAGGACAAGTGCCCGGCGGTTTCGCTCCCCCCAGGAGTCGAAGGGTGTGGGTTCGTTTTCCGGCATGGATCGTGCGAATACTCCCGGTCGATCCCAGGTTTCTCCCGTCCCGCTCCCCTGACCCGAGGAATGGCCCTTCCCATGCTCCCCAAGCCCGCCGCGTTCCTCCTCAATACCGTCGGATCCCTCGCCCACCGCTCCCGCGACGGCGCCGAGGAACTCCTCCGCCTCGCCATGGATCGCCAGGTCCGTCTTGCCGTGACCGGCCTCAGCCAATCGGGCAAGACCGTTTTCATCACCTCCCTCATCCACCAACTCCTCAATGCCCTCGCCGGCGCCCGGCTGCCCTTTTGGGAAGTGGTCGCCCAGGGCCGTTTCCGCGGGGCGCGGATCATGTTGCAACCCCGCGTCGAGGTTCCGGCATTTCGTTACGATCAGTTCATCCAGCCCCTGACCGGGGATCCGCCCGCCTGGCCCTCTCCCACCCAGGGATTGAGTGAAATCCGTCTCGCGATCCGTTACCGGCCCGGCGGCTTCGTCAGTTCCCGACTCTCGCCGGTCACCACCCTCCACCTGGATATCGTCGACTATCCGGGGGAGTGGCTCATGGATCTGCCCCTGCTCGACCATACCTTTGCCTCCTGGTCGGCGGAGGTCTTCCGCCTCTGCCGGGAAGAGCCGCGTCGCCGGCTCTCGGCCCCCTGGCGGCAACACCTGGAGAGTCTCGACGGCCAGGGCACCCCCGACGAGGGGCCTCTGCGGGAGGCAAGTGCCCTCTACACCCACTTTCTCCATCGCTGCAAGGGGGCGGAGGGGGGGCTGAATCACCTCCAGCCGGGACGTTTCCTCGTCCCCGGCGAGCTCGCCGGGACCCCGCTCGTCACCTTCACCCCCCTGCCTCCGCCCCCCGACGGCAGGGCCTTCTCCAGCTCCCTCCGGGAGTTGATGACCCAGCGCTTCGAATCCTACAAGGAGCGGGTGGTCCGCAAATTCTATCGCGACCATTTCTCCCGCTTCGACCGCCAGATCGTCCTGGTGGATCTCCTCAAGGGGCTCAACCAGGGTTCGTACAGCTTTGCCGACATGCAGGGCGCCCTGCGCTCCATCCTCGCCAATTTCCGCTATGGCCCCTCGGGGGCGCTCGCCCGCCTCCTCCGACCGCGGATCGACCGCCTGCTCTTCGCCGCCACCAAGGTCGACCATGTGGCCGCCAATCAGCACCACAACGTCGAGCGCCTCCTCAACCGGATGCTCGCCGCCCCGGCGGGCGAGGCCCTCTTCGAAGGGGTCGAGGTCAAGACCCTGGCCCTCTCCTCCTTTCGCTGCACCCGCACGGTGGCCCGGGTCCACGAAGGTCGGCGCCTCTCCTTCGTCCAGGGGGTGCCCAAGGGACGCGATCAGGAGATCCTCCTCTTTCCGGGGGAAATCCCCGAGTCCATTCCCGCCCCCGCCGAGTGGGCGGAAGACCGGTTCCACTTCGTCGAATTCTCCCCCCGCCGACCGGTCGACGCCGAGGGCGAGGCGATGCCTCATCTGCGCCTGGACCAGGCCCTGGAATTCCTCATTGGGGATAAATTGCGATGATCGCCGAACGACGCTGGTTGACCCCGGTCGAGTTGGTTCCGGACAACGAGGCCGCTGCGGCCTCGCGGCGGCGGACCCCGCTCCCCGCACGGCGCCATATCCGGGTCGAGCCCACCTTTCCCGAGGCAACGAAATCCCCCGCCCCCCCCTCTTTTCCGCAAACGGCGGCGGCCTCCTCCTCTTTTCCGCAAGCGGCGGCTCTCCCTCCCTCTTTTCCGCAGGCGGCGGCCTCCCCTTCTTCTTCGCAAGCGACGCTCCCCCACCAGCCCCCCCGGGAATCCCGGCAGGCGGAACCTTTTTCCCTGCAAACGGAGGCGGGGAACACACTCTCCGCCCCGCCTTCCCCGAACCTTTCCTTTCTCCAGCCGGTGGAGTTGACGCCGCTTCCGGGGGAAGCGTACCCGGAAGGCGGGGAAGGGGATGCGGACGACGATGCGGCGGATCGGAAAGAGACGACGGGGATCGCGGCGCACGGATGGACAGGAGGAAGACGCGGTCGGGGGTGGTTGCTCGCCCTGGGGACGCTCCTGACGGCGGTGGCATTGCTGGACACCTGGCAATTCCTGACGGCACGCTTCGCCGACCACTGGTCGCTGGGCCTCGTTTTCTCTCTGCTCTTTGCCTTCCTCGGGATGACCCTTGGGGGATTGGTCTGGCGGGAATACCGGTCACTCAAACGGTTGCGGGAGTGGCGAGGATTGGGGGAGAGGCTCGGACGCATCCGGGATGGCGGGGGTCCTGACGAGGCCGAGCCCATGCTGGGCAGACTGGGTCTGCTGTTGCAGAGTCGTCCGGACAACCGCAAGGGACTGGAGAGATTTCACCGGCAGAGCGATCCGCATCTGGGTGATGACGAGCTGATCATGCTCTTTGAAAGAGAGGTGCTGGCCCCATGGGATCGGGAAGCGAAGGAGCTGATCGTCCGCGAGGCGACCGCGGTGGCGGTGATGACGGCAGCCAATCCGATGGTCTGGATCGATGGGCTGCTCTTCCTCTGGCGCAACCTCCTGCTGGTCCGGAAGATCGCGGAAATCTACGGAAACCATCCGGGTCATACCGGGATGGGTTACCTGTTGCGCGGGGTGGGAAGGGGTCTCTTGGGGGCAACGGCAACGGATGTGATGGCCGAAGGGATGGCGGAGATTTTGGGGGGATCGCTGGCGGCAGTGGTCATGGCGCAGCTCGGGGAGGGGATGGCGAACGGGCTTTTCACCGCGCGCGTGGGGTTGCAGGCGATGGCGGTCTGTCGACCGATCCCCTTCGCGGCGGGGGAGAGGCCGCGTCTGGGGGATTTGCGCCGGGAAGTCCTGAAAGCGGTGACCGGAACCGTCGGGTCGAAGAGAATAAGCCAGAATTAGCCACACCTCCCGTTCGGAGATCGGAGATCGGACACCATGGCTCAAGGCGACAAGGAACTCACCCCACCCCGAAGATCGGTTCGGATCGTCGGTCTGCTCCTGATGTTTCTGCTGCCCCCCACGATTCTCTCCCTCTTTCTCTTCCTGGTGGCGCTCTACGCCGAAATCGGCCTGCCCGTCGTCGCCCAGAACCGCCGGCCCCTCCTCAGCACCGACATCTATCGCCACTCGCCAACACTGGGGTGGAAGATCGCCCCTGATCTTGCCATCACCCTCACCAGTCGCGACAACACGCGCAGCGAACCCTATTTCACCTCCGACGCCAAGGGATTTCGCCGCTCCCGCCCGGCCCCCCCGGGGAGGGGCGGGATCCTCCTCGGCGATTCGCAGGTACAAGGATATTTCCTCAAGGACGAGGAGACCCTCCCCTGGCGCCTCTCGGAACTCCTGGGGATACCCGTCCACAACGGCGGCATCGGCGGCTATTCCACCGATCAGGAACTCCTCCTCCTGGAAGAGACCCGGGAAGAGCTGGCCTGGGCAGGGGTGATCCTCTACGCCAACGACCTGCCGAAAAACCTCTCCCGCGAGGCCTGGGACCTGTTCAAGCCCCGCTTTGCCATCGTCGACGGTCGGGTCGATTTCGCCACCATCGAACCCCCGCGCTTCAACGAACGCCTGGAGTCACAGGCCGACAAGGACTCGGTCTGCTGCCTCTACGACGGGGTTCAACTCCGGAAACAGGTCGGGGAAAACTTCCTCACCCTCTTCAATACCCTCCGCTGGACCCCGGGCAAATTCCCCGGGACCCTGGCCGGGGTCGCTTCGCTCGCCCTGGGAAAGAGCCGTCACCAGTATCAGCTCGATGAAACCTTCTACCGGCAACCGGAATCCCGGCAGCTCGAGTTCACGGTCCTCTTCCAGCTCCTGACCCGGATGCAGGCGATCATGACCGCTCGCAACGGCCGCTTCTTCGTGGTCTATCTTCCCGAGCTGGCGCAACTCCTCGGCGATCCCGGGCTGCGCGACGGGCCGCAACGGCACTTTCTCGAAGGGTGCCGCCGTCTCGGCCTGGAATGCTGGGATCCGACGGCGGAATTCATCGCCGAACAGCGCCGCGAGGCCCTCTTCTTCATGGACGACGACCACCTCTCCCCCCACGGGGCCGCCTTTCTCGCCAATTATCTGAAAGGACGCATCGGCAGCGGGTAACCCGTTCTGGCAGCACAATCGTGCTATCTGAAATTTTTTGTCAATCTTGACGGAGGCGGGTTCTGTTGGAGAGCAACCCGCCAAGGGATAACCCGGTCAAGACTCGTCAAGACGGTGAGTCGGGGTGCGGAAGCCCCTTCCGCACCCAAATTCCCCCGCTCCAAAAACAAACCGGATGACAGATCTTGCCATGCACCGGGACCGACCCCCGCTTCCGCAACACGACCTTGCCCCGCTCGTCGACACCATGCAGCTGAAACACATTCTTGGCAATGTCAACCCCGATTGTCGTAGTATCCACGTCGGATCCTCCCTCTTCTTGATTGACTGGAACGTAACGGTACCCAGTCTGGCCCATTTGAGGCCGTTTCTGAAGAGGGACGGGTCCATGCCATCACTGGGGGGCGGCAGAGCCTCCCCCCAGCCCCCCCAGCTTCTTTTGGGTAGTACGATCGTGCTGCCAGCAGCCAACGGTGACAGAGTCTTCCCCCATGCACTTCGACCACTCCTTCGAGGTGATCGTCATCGGCGCCGGACACGCCGGTTGCGAGGCCGCCGCTGCGGCTGCCCGTCTTGGGCCCTCCGTCCTTCTCCTTACCCAGAATCTCGATACCATCGGGCAGATGTCCTGCAACCCGGCCATCGGTGGGCTTGGCAAGGGCCAGCTTGTCCGGGAGGTCGATGCCCTGGGCGGTCTCATGGGGCGGGTCGCCGATCTGGCCGGGATCCAGTTTCGCCTTCTCAATCGCCGCAAAGGCCCTGCCGTGCGCGGCCCCCGGGCGCAGATGGACAAGGCCCTTTACCGCTGCCTGATGCGGGAAGCCCTGGAGGGTATCCCCAATCTGACCCTTCGCCAGGGTGAGGCCTGGGACCTGCTTATTGATGCCTCTCGGGTCGTTGGTCTGGTCTCCGACTGGGGGGAGCGTTACGCTGCCCGCAGCATCGTCCTGACCACGGGGACGTTCCTCAACGGTCTCGTCCACCTTGGTGAGCGCCAGTTCGCCGCCGGTCGCCTGGCCGATCGGCCCAGCCTTCCCCTGGCCGAGAGCCTGAAACGCCTGGGCCTTCTCACGGGACGGTTGAAGACCGGGACCCCTCCCCGCCTGGACGGGCGGAGCATCGATTACTCGCGTCTGGTGGTCCAGCCGGGCGATGATGATCCCCTCCCCTTCTCTTTCCTGACCCGCTCCCTCCCCTCGCCGCAGCTTCCCTGCCATATCACCGGCACCACCCCGGAGACGCATCGGATCATTCGCGACAATCTCCATCGGGCCCCCCTCTTCTCCGGGCAGATTCAGGGTGTTGGTCCCCGTTATTGTCCTTCCATCGAGGACAAGGTGGTTCGTTTTGCCGGGCGTGACGGCCACCAGATCTTTCTGGAGCCCGAGGGGCGGCACACTTCCGAGGTTTATCCCAACGGGATCTCCACCAGCCTTCCCGTCGACCTCCAGTGGCGGCTGGTTCGTTCGATCCCGGGGCTGGAGCGGGCGGAGATCCTGCGTCCCGGGTATGCCATCGAGTATGACATGGCGGACCCTTGCCAACTCGATGCGGGTCTCGGGGTCAAGAGGGTTGCGGGTCTCTACCTGGCCGGGCAGATCAACGGGACGACCGGTTACGAGGAGGCGGCGGCCCAGGGGTTGGTCGCCGGTTTGAACGCGGCGCGTTTTGCGCGTGAGGAGGCGCCGGTCTGGTTTGACCGCAGCGAGAGCTTCATCGGTGTCATGATCGATGATCTTGTCACCCGGGGGGTGGATGAGCCTTACCGGATGTTCACTTCCCGCGCCGAGTTCCGCATTTTGTTGCGGGCGGACAACGCCGACCGCCGGTTGACGCCTTTGGGGCATGCCGTGGGTCTGGTCGATGCGGCCAGGTGGGAAATTTATTCCAAAAAGATCTCTGAGATCGATGAGATACGCGAAAAGCTGGAAAAAATATCGATCCCTCCGGCAGAGCTGCCCGAGTGGGGGCGCAGCGGGAATAAGTTCACGGCATGGGAACTCCTTCGCAGGACCGGGGCGGAGGTCGAAACGATTATCCGCCTTGCGGGTCTCTGGCCGGTTTCCGCCGAGGTGATGACCATTCTCGAGGTGGAGGCCCAGTATCAGGGTTATCTGGAGAAGCAGCGGGAGGAGGTCGAGCGGTTTCGACGAACGGGTCATTTCGGAATTCCCCCGGAGGTGGATTGGGGGGAGGTCCCGGGACTTTCCACGGAGGTCCGGGAGAAGTTGCGGCGTGTTCGGCCTGCCACGTTGGGTCAGGCGTTTCGTGTGCCTGGGGTGACTCCGGCGGCGATCGATGTCATTCGGATCCACCTGGAGAAGCGGCAGCGTTCGATGGTGGGGGGGACGGATCGTGGCGGGTGAGGTTGGTGGGGTATTCCCGGAGGAGGCGTGGGGGCGCTTCGCGTCTCTGGCGCGGGAGATATTGGGGCGGGAGCTTTCTCCGACCGAAGGGGAGCGGTTTCGTCTTTATGTAACGGAGCTTCAGGCGGCGAACCGGCGTTTCAATCTCATGGGTCCTGGGGGGATGGCGCAGCTGTTGGTCCGGCACATTCCCGAGTCGCTGGTTCTGGGGGGGGTGGTGTCGGGGTGTCGCCGGATTGCGGACATGG
>JADGCL010000017.1 GCA_015229005.1 Magnetococcales bacterium | reverse complement strand
CCTGCGGCTCCCCCTCGGGGACCGGCGCTATCGCCACCGAACGCCTGCCATGGCGGCCGGGTTGACGGACCACTCTTGGAGTGTGATGGAATTACTGTGCTTTCAGCTATTGGTATCTGGATGATTGTCAGGCCACCAAGGATCAGCGCATAGAGTAGCCGACACATACGGAGGCGGGATAAGGTCGATCCGGCGCGGTTGGCATCCATGGACAGCTCAGACCGCCTTGCGGTCCGTCTGGCCCATCAGGAACGGCGTCTGGCGGAGATGGAGAGGAATCATCGGCAAAGGCTGCAGGAGGAAAAACAGCGCCAAAATGAGGAGCAGATCCATCGCCTGTTGAACCTGATCAAGGCTGCGGATGCGGAAGGCAAGCCGCGTTATCCGCATGTGGGTCAGGTTGGTACCGAGCTGATGACATTGATGAACCACCTCATGCAAAGCCAGGGACTCTCGCAGGAGGAAGCCTTCGGCCAGGCCTACGAGCGGGCCGTCTGGGCCAATCCCGAGACCCGTCGGCAGATGCAGGAGGAGGAGGCCAGGAAGGCGGAGAGTCGGCGCCAGGCCAACTCGCGCAAGGCGGTCAAGGAGGCGATGCGGGCGGGTGGGACGCCGGTCCGCTCTCTGGGCACGTCGCAGCCGGGCAAGAGGAAACCGACCATGTTGGAAACCATGGGCGAAGCCTATGACCGGGTCATGGGCACCAGGTAAACACAGCGAAACAACGGAAAGGAATCTGTCATGGGATCACCCAATACCGCATTCTCTGAAATGGTCGTCAGCACTTTGCGCAAACACAACGAGGAGCTGACCGACAACGTCTCCAAGCACAACGCCCTTCTCAATCGCCTGGAGAAGAAGGGCAAGATCGAGGTCATCGATGGGGGGTATGAGATCGTCGAGCCCCTCGATTATGCCGAGAACAGCTCGTTCCAGCGCTATTCGGGCTACGACATCCTCAGTGTTCAGGCCTCGGATGTCCTCTCGGCGGCCAAGTACGACTGGAAGCAGGCGGCGGTGCATGTGACCGCCAACGGACGGGAAATCCGCATGAACCAGGGACGGGCCCAGCTGCTCAAGCTGGTCCACGCCCGGGTGCAGAATGCCCTGCGGACTTTCCGCAACAATCTGGCTGCCGATGTCTATTCGGACGGGACCGCGGCCAACCAGATCAACGGCCTTCAGGCCCTGGTGGCGGACGCGGGCACCGGCACCGTCGGCGGCATTGATTCGAGCGCCTACACCTTCTGGAAGAACGCGGTGCAGTCGGCGGCGGCGCCCCTTCAGGGCGGCAGCGCCATCACCCCGTCGAAGACCACCATCCAGAGCCTGATGTTGCCGCTCTGGCTGGAGTTGACCCGGGGGGGGGATGCGCCCGACATCATCGTCTCCTCGAACGACTACTTCACTTTTTACGAGGAGTCGCTGTCGGATCTCAAGCGCTACACCGACGAGAAGGAGTCTGTGGGCGGCGGTTTCGTGTCGTTGAAGTACAAGAGTGCCGACGTGATCCATGACGGCGGCACGTTGGGAGGCGGGATCGCCGCGGCCCACATGTATTTCCTCAACACCAACTTCCTCAAGCTGGTGGTCCACAAGGATGCCAATCTGACGGAGATTCCCGAGCAGCGGGCGATCAATCAGGATGCGGTGGTCGTCCCCATCATCTGGCAGGGGAATCTGACCTTGTCCAACCGTTCGTTGCAGGGCGTTCTCAAGGCTTGAGGCGCGGAAATACTTCAACTCGCATGACAGGGAGTGGAAACGATGGCTTACAAGATTCTCGATGGAGTCGTGGGGTCCCAGGCGATTGCCGACACCAGCACGACGCAGCAGCATCCCCTGGGGACGATCGTCACCGCCCAGGATCCCACCTACGGGGCGGGGGAGTTCATCTATCTCAAGGGGTTGGCCACGACTGCGGTCGGCTCCTGGGTCACCTACAACGCCGACGATTGGACAACGACCCTGTTGGTGGCCGATGCGGTGGGACCGGTGGCGGTGGCGATGTCGGCCAACCGGGCGGAGTTGCCATGGCGACGCCGCCTGCGACCGGACCGGGAAAGGAGGTGACACGGGATTGATTGAGGCTCTGCCTGGGCCTCTTGCTGAGGTGGTTCGTCGACTGAACGGCATCCAACTGATGTCCATGGGAAGGAAACCAGAGAGGAGATCGTGATGGCAGGAATCGGAGACATTTTCGGAGGATTGTTCGGGGGCAATGATGCCCCACCGCCCCCTGACCCGTTGGCTATGTCCAATGCCCAGGCAGCGGCCAACAGCGAGGCGGTGGCGACCAGCGCCTTGTACAACCAGACGGGGTATCGGACCCCATTCGGGGAGGTACGCTGGGAGGGAGAGATCGGAAGGAATGCGGGGGAGTACGATCCGGTGACGGGCGAGTGGCGTCCCGACCCGCTCAATCGGGTCCAGATCTACGAGCCCAGTCCGCAGATCCTGGAGGGGATGGAACCCTACCTGCAGGCGCTGGCGCCGTTGGGGCGGGCTTTCAATGCGCAGGCGACCAACATTGGGGCCCAGCCATCGCTTCGGGAGGAGTGGGCCAACTTGCCGGGAGGGGGGCAGTCGCTCGATCTAAGCCAACTACCGGATCTGCGTCAGGCGACCCTTCACAATCGCCTTTTTGCCGGCTCTGCGCCGAAGTTGCAGGGGACCATGGGAGAGGTGGGGTCGATCGTCAACTCGCTCAACCCCACGTTGCCAGATGGATTTGGAACAGGCGCATCACCCTGGCCAGCTGCAGCGGAGCCTGCTGGCAGGAAGGGTTCTTCTTCGGTTCCTCCGGCGCCGGTGGCCCCCGCGTCGGGTGTAAGCTCGCTGTCGGTCGGGTCGGCAACGGCGCCTTCCGGAGGGAAGGGATCGTTTTACAACCCCGAGGCTCCACTCGCGGTTTTCGGTGAAGAATCCTTTCCTCGAAGTGTTGCGGCGTCGACGACACCGATCATCAACTCCTTGTCGTCCCTGGGCGGAGATGCGACAGGCATGGGGGGCAACATTCCCCAGGGCAAATTGGATTCGGCAGGGACGATGGTGCAATTCCTGAATCCAGTCGGGCCGGTCGCCTCCGGGGTGGGGGAAAGCGCACCTCTGGCCCGGGAACTCGGGATGGGGGAGGCGCCGGTGGTGCGGCCTCGGAACGTTTCGGAAAGCCTGACTTTTTCCGGTCCCAGTCTGGAGGTCGGGGGGCCGCAACGGGGATTGGGCTACACCCCGGGAACATCCCTTGATGTCGGTGGAATGCCCAGGAGCCTCGATTACTCTGGCCTTCCGCAGCTTTTCGGGGCCGAAGATCTTCTTGGGGCGAGGAAATCGGTGGAGGATGCCCTTTATGGGCGGCAGACGGCCAAGCTCGACCCGCAGTTCAGGCAGGAAGAGGAGGCGATGAAGACCGAGTTGGCCAACCGGGGGATTCCCCTGGGCAGTGAGGCCTATACCCGGGCTGTGGATGATTTTTTCCGGCGCCGGCAGGATGCTTATGCAGCGGCCCGGCAGGACGCCATTCAGGGTGGAGGGGCGGAGATGGCCAATCTGTTCGGGATGGGTCTTCAGGCTCGGCAGCAGGGTCTGAACGAGAGGGTGACCGGGGGGGAGTTTGGGTTGAAGTCGCAAAATCAGGCCTATCAGCAGGCTCTTTCGGGAAGACAGCAAGGCTGGCAGGAGGCTCTGGGGAGCGGCGATTTCAATCTGCGTGGTCAGGAACAGGCCTATCAGCAGGCTTTGAGCGGACGGGGCCAGGCGTTACAGGAGGCGTTGAGTCAGGGGGACTACGGTCTGCGTGCGAGCGGCCAGAACTTTCAGGAGGCGTTGACGGCGCGTGGACAGATCTATTCCGAGGCCAAGGGTGCCGCCGAGCTGCGGAACGCTGCCTCGTCCCAGGCGTTTCAGGAGGCGATGGCGCGTGCCGGGCTCTTCAACCAGGCGCAGGCGCAGGAGTTCGGACAGCAACGCGAAGCGGCTCAGTTTGCCAATACCGCCCAGCAGCAACTTTTCCAGGAGGCGCTGTCGCGGGCGGGTCTGTTCAACCAGGCACAGGCACAGGATTTCGGTCAACGTCAGGAGGCGGCCAAATTCGCCAATGCGGCGCAATCGCAGGCATTTCAGGAGGCGATTTCCGGGGCCGACCTGCTCAACCGGACCCAGGCCCAGGAGTTTGGTCAGCGGCAACAGGCGGGGCAGTTTGCCAACGCGGCCCAGAATCAGGCCTTTCAGCAGGAGGCGACCCGGGCCTCGTTGGCCAATGAAGTTTCCAGGGACCAGTTGGCCCAGGCTTTGGCCATCTTCAATGCCGAAAATGGGGCCCAGGCGCAGCAGCAGACCCTGGATGCCGATGCCCGCTATCGGGCGATAGCCGAGCAGTTGCAGATGGCGCAGTCGCTCAACGATGCCCGTTCGCGGGCGGCGGCGGAGATGTTGACCCTGCGATCCCAACCCTACACCGAATTGGCCTCCCTCCTGACGGGCCAGGGGATGGTGTCGCCGTTCATGACCGGGACGGCCCTGGGAGGTGGGCAGGGTGGGGGGATGTACCAGGTTGCCCCTCCCAATGTTATGGGGGCGATCAGCCAGAGCTATGCGGCGGATGTGGCCAATTCCCGTCCGAGCACCTTCTCGACGAACTTGCAGAGTGGAGGGGCAAACATGCTCATAGATAAGTTGGGGTTGGCTCTCAGCTCCCGTCGATTCAAGGAGGGCAACGAGCCGGTGGACGATGAGCGGATCCTTCAGGGGGTGACCATCCTGCCGGTGGAGGTTTGGCGATACCGGCAGGAGGTGGGCGACAGCAGACGCAGTCATATCGGGCCATACGCCGAGGATTTCCGTGAGATCTTTGGCCTGGGAGATGGTGTGACCATCGATCTTCTGGACATGACGGGGATTCTGCTGGTGGCGGTGAAGGCCCTGGAGGCGAGAGTGCGCCATCTGGAACGTGCATCGGTTTCCCTGGTGGAGTGAAGCTCGGGGTACCAAGGGATTTCTGCAAAGTTGGTGATCATCCGACACAAACGACCCGCCATATTGGCGGGTCGTTTGTTTCTAGCGAAGGAGAGACGACAATGCCTTTCGATGGAAACGGGACGTTCAATCGAGTTCACAATTGGCAGGACGATGCGGCCAACAGCATCAACATCACCGATTCGCGCATGGACGCGGAGGATGACGGTTTCGCGACCGGGCTGAGTCAGTGCATCACCAGGGACGGGCAGACGACGATCACGGCCAATATTCCGTTTTCGGGATACAAGATCAGCGGCTACGGCTCCGGTCAGACGCCCGATTCCCGGACGGATGTGCCGGCGATTGGCCAGGTTCAGGATGCGAGTTTCCAGTATGCAAGTGACGGCGGCGGAGCCAATGCTTACACCATGGCTGTGACCCCGGTGATCACGGCCTATGTGACCGGGCAGGCCTTTCGGTTCAAGGCGGCCAATACCAACACGACTGCGGCGACCCTGGCGGTTTCGGGATTGGCGGCCAAGGCGATTCAGAAGAACGGGGCGGCGCTGGTCGCGGGGGACATCACTGTTGGCGATGTGGTCGAGGTGGTCTACGACGGGACCCAGTTTCAGTTGGTGAGCCCGGCCAGGACCCCGGTATTGACCAACGACGGTATCAGTGGCGACAAGATCCACGGTGGGACGATCTCGGGATCGCCGTCGATAACGGCCCCTGCCATCACCGGCAACTGGACGGCCACCGGGGCTACCTGCGGCGATCTCGGATCGGTGACGACGGTGGACCTCAATGGCGGGACGATCGACGGGACGACAATTGCAACCTCCAACATCACCGTCGGTTCCGGGAAGACCCTGGACGTTTCGGCGGGAACGGTGACGCTGGCGAACGATCAAATCTCCGGCGACAAGGTTCACGGGGGAAAAATATCGTCATTTTCGTCGACCGGTATCACGGACAACTCGACGACGACGACACTGACCCTGCCGGCGAGTTCCGAGGGATGGGCAGTGTTCGAGGAACACGGCATCAAAACAAACAGCTGGAGTGCAAACTATCTGTCCGGGTACTTTGTCCACCATAACGTCTCATATCCGAGAGGAATTGCGGTACACTATGTAGGCGCATCCCCGAACGATACCGTGATCAGCCAGGCGTTTTTTACCGGTGGCGACTCGACCCAGAACAGAGTCTATATATTTTCCAACGGCAGTCTTGCCAATGTCACGGGCTCGTATGGGACCATTTCCGATGGCCGGTTGAAGGAAAATGTGCAGCCGGCGAGGGGATATCTCGACGACCTGTGCCGTATCCGCGTGGTGAGGTTTTCGTTCAAGTCCGATGGTCTCAAGGAGCCGAACCAATTGGGAGTGATTGCCCAGGAGGTCGAGGAGATATTTCCATCGTTGGTATTCACGTCTAGAGTCTCTGAGATCGATGGGGAAATGAAAGGCGTGAAATCATCGATTCTGGTGCCGATGCTGGTCACGGCCGTGCAGCAACTGGCTGCCCAGAACGGGAAGCTCGAAGCCCGGTTGGAGGCGCTGGAGAAGAAAATTCTGGCGATGGGTGGATGAATCCGGAGGAGGCTCCGGTCCTGGTTTTTTCGGTGCGGTATCGGGTCGTGAGGGTTCGGCGGCTTGGCTGTGGATGAAGAGGGGGGGTCCCGGGTTGACATTGGCGGACGGAGGGGTAGGATCGGCGACACAAGGGGGAGCGATTCGGAATCTTCGAGGAATGGGTGATGAGCCAGACGCCGAGTGGTGGGAGGTCGCCGTTTCCGGCGATCGTCGAAGTAAGGGAGTCGACATCGGGAGAAGCCGCGCCTCCCCCGGAGGGGGAGGCGCGGCCCTCGGCGCGGCAGGATTGGGCGATGCGGCGGCAGGCGGTCCTGCAGTTCAGTCGCAGTGGCCAATGGGACGAGGTGTTGAAGACGCTCACCTTCATGTCGAGCAGTCCGCGCCATTCGGGGATCTACCAGGCCCTGGGGCACCGGGTCTGGGTGGCCCTCAAGACTCAGGCGCCGGCGAGCGACACGGTGCTGGCTCTGTTTCACCTCTTGAATACCCTGGGGCCGCGTCACGAGATCGCCGGGCCTGTGGCGGCATTGGCGCACTTCGTTGCCAGGCATCGCACCCCCGACCATCCCGATCGGGAGCTTGCCATGGGGCAGGCGCAGCAGATGTTTGCCCTGGTCTGCGGGGCGATCAACGTCCTGCCCGGGGAACCCTTCGATCGATGGGTCCGGGAGACCCACCTGGACGATCCCAATCACTATGTTCCCGTCGTTCTTCGTGCCCTGGAGTTGATGGTGGGCGAAGAGTGGTGGTTTGATCGGGAGGCCTTGGAGAGGCAACTCCAGGAGGGAGGCGCTTCCTGAACTCGGGTCTTCAGGAGGGCATTCCGGGAGGGCGTTATGACGGGCAACCAATTCACCCTGGCCGTCGTTTTTGTCGTGATCGCCGTCGGCACGCTTGCCGCGCTTTATTTCTTGCAGGATGCGAAGGAGGCCGGTCTCGGCAGTCGGGCCCCGACTGCGGTCGGACGTTCCGCATCCGCTCCCTGAGGGCATTGCGGGCGATCATGCGGGTTCGGATTTTTTTCCCGTTGATGTCACTCTCGCCTGGTTGTGACCGTCCGATGGTGTGAGCATTTCGCCGGACACTCGGTGTGACTGGAGGGAGCCGATGAAGGGACTGGTTTCGTTTCTCCTTGTCGTTGTTGTCGCTGGATTTTCGGTTCAGGCTGCGGCGGGGGGGGATCGCCACCACCACCATCGCCATCACCACTCCGATGATTCCGCTCGAAGCTGGGAGGATCACCCTTCCGACGATTGGGACAGTTCCGACGATTGGGACAGATCCGAAGAGGTCGACGAAGATCACGCGCACGAGTCGGAAAGGTGGCACGGAATCAGGGAGGAGAAGCCCCGAGTCTATCTTCCGCCAGGGCCTCTCGTTCCGCCACCGCCTCCGATACTCATGCCTCGTGTGCCCACGGCGGTTTTGTGGAGTCCGTATCTTCGTTGAAGCTATCGTCTGGCGTCGCTGAGGGGTTTTTTCGTCACGTCGCGCGGTCTTGGTGTCGGTTCTCCGGGACGAGGGACTTGGGGAAGCGGTCCATTGCCGAAAGGTCGGGTTGCGGCTAGATTCACCCGAGCTTCCGAGTCGGAGAGTAGGCAACCGATGTCCATCCACCCCACCATAGCTCGGGTCTTTGCCGGGGATGGCCTGAACCTGGGCCGACCGCTCCTTCTGTTGGCGCCGATGGCTGGGATCAGCGACGCGCCGTTTCGGCAGGTGGCGCGACGGTTCGGGGCGGATCTGGCGGTCTCGGAGATGATCGCCTCGCAGGCGATGATCCGCCGAAATGCCCGGAGTCTCAAGATCGGTCTTCGCCCGGAGGGGGAGTGGCCGCTGGTCGTCCAGATCGCCGGCGCCGACCCCGGAGTCATGGCCGAGGCGGCACGGATGAATGCCGGCCTGGGGGCGGATATCATTGATATCAACATGGGGTGCCCGGTCAGGAAGATCGTCCGTAC
Source organism: Magnetococcales bacterium (assembly GCA_015229005.1). Taxonomy (GTDB): domain Bacteria; phylum Pseudomonadota; class Magnetococcia; order Magnetococcales; family JADGCL01; genus JADGCL01. The sequence continues at coordinate 39,298 of JADGCL010000017.1, read as the reverse complement.
CGGGGCGGGAGCGGCGCTCCTGGCCGACCCAGAGCGGGCGGCGCGGATCGTGGAGGCGGTGGTGGCAGCGGTGTCGGTGCCGGTGACGGTGAAACTCCGCCTGGGGGTGGACCGGCAACGGTTGACCGGGCTTGAGGTCGCGGTATTAGCCCAGGAACGGGGCGTTGCCTGGGTGACCGTTCACGGTCGCACCGCTGCGGAGATGTATCGAGGGCAGGCCGACTACGAGGGGATAGCCCGGATCAAGGCGGGCCTCACCATCCCGGTGATCGGCAATGGCGATGTGGTCGACGGACCGAGCGCCCAACGGCTCGCCTCCGAGACCGGGGTTGATGGGGTGATGATCGGGCGGGGGGCCCTGGGCAATCCCTGGATCTTCCGCGAGGTGGCCCACTATTTCGGGCATCGCCAGCCGCTTCCGGGGCCGTTGCCTGCAGAGCGACTGGCGGTTGTGCGCGAACATTTTGCCGCCCTTCTCGCATTTCACGGGGAGGTGGTGGGCAATCGCCTGGCGCGCAAACACCTGTGTTGGTACGCCCACGGGATGGAGGGGGCAGCCCGCTTTCGGGAAGCGGTCAATCGGGCCGGAGGGGTGGTGGCCGCCCGGCAGCTTCTGGAGGAGTTTTTTGGTGGCGTCGACGAACGACGGGTTGCCTGAAGGGGCGAGGGAGGCGACACTTGCCGCCGTCGATCCCTTTGCCGTCGACAATCTATGGGATCAACTGGCGATGGGTTTGATCGCCGTCGACCGGGGCAATATCGTCCGGGCGGTCAACACCTCGGCGGAACGTATCATGGGGAGGCCCCGGGGGGCTCTGGTGGGGGTCTCCCTGAACCGACTGTTGCCTGGACATCCGCTGGCCCTGGATCTTGTCGAGCGTTGTCAGCGGTTGGCGATGCCCTGCCGGGTCCGCAAGGCGCAGCTTTCCCCCGGGCCGCGGGAGAAGCTGGCGGTATCCCTGACGGCGATTCCACTGGTGAACACGGCTGGCGGGCCGATGTTCGGGGCGGTGCTGCAGCTTGAGGAAGTGGGCTCGGTCGAGTACCTGGAGGATGGGGAGAGGCTCTCCGGGGCCCTGGATTCGGTAGCGAATCTCGTCATGACGGTGGCCCATGAGGTCAAGAATCCCCTGGCGGGGATACGCGGGGCGGCGCAGCTATTGGGGATGGAGGCCGAGCTTCCCTCGGCGCGGGAGTGTACCGGGCTGATCCTGGCCGAGGTGGATCGGGTGACGCGCCTGCTCGATACCCTGCTGGGTCTCGGCGACAACCATCCTCTGGCGATGGCGGAGCTGAATATTCACGAGGTGTTGGATCATGTCATCCGCGCCGGGGGTTCCGGACCACCTCTTCCCCGGCGCAATTACGACCCCTCCCTGCCGTTGGTACGCGGTGACCGGGATCGGCTGGTCCAGCTTTTTCTGAACCTCGTGACCAACGCCCGCGAGGCGGCTGGAGAGCAGGGGTGGGTGGGGCTCTCTACCCGGATTTCCTCGCGGATCCGCATTCAGGGGGGGCGACGCTGGCAGAACGTGGTGGTGGAGGTGACCGACAGTGGCCCGGGAGTTCCCCCGGAGTTGCGGCAGAGGGTTTTCCATCCCTTCGTCACCACCAAATCCCGGGGGACGGGATTGGGGCTCGCCATCAGTCAGAAGATCGTTCACGATCATGGCGGACTGCTGGAGATCGATGGTGAGTCGCAGGCTACGCTTTTTCGGGTTCACTTGCCGGTGTCGCGTTAGTAATAAAATAATACCAGTAAGTGGCTGGGGGAGCCCTTGGGGTGAGCCTTCAGCTGCCCCCCTCATCGGGGGCTCGGGGGAGAAGCCCCTGAAACAACGGGATGATTTCCTTGCCGGTGCTACCATGAACGGTTACCTTTTTCTGCCGGTGTAGGGCCGATGGATTCGACAAAGACCATACTGGTGGCCGACGATGACCAGTCGGTGCGATTCGTCCTGGAACAGGCTCTGAGCCGGGCGGGTTTCAGGGTTCGTGCCTTTGCCGAGGGGCGCGGCCTGCTGGCGGATCTCAAGCGGGGCGGTGGGGATCTGGTCATTACGGATATCGTCATGCCGGACGGGTCCGGGCTCGATCTGGTGAAGACGGTCAAGAGCTTTCGCCCGGGGATGCCGGTCATTGTGATCACCGCCCAGAGTACCCTGCGCAACGCGGTCCACGCCTTTGAACGGGGGGCCTTCGACTATCTGCCGAAGCCGTTCGACATCCAGGATCTGGTCTCATTGGTGAACCGGGCGCTGGCCGATCCCGAGCCGCCATTGCGTCGGGATGCCGCCGCCGAGATGGAGCGCTTCGGGGGGTTCATCGGGGTTTCTGCGGCGATGCAGGAGCTCTTCCGCACCATTGGACGGCTGGCCAATTCGGAGATGACGGTCCTGATTCACGGGGAGTCCGGTACCGGCAAGGAGTTGGTGGCGCGGGCGGTCCATGCTTTCAGTCCGCGTCGGGAGGGTCCCTTCACCGCGATCAACATGGCGGCGATTCCCAGGAACCTGATCGAGAGCGAACTGTTCGGGCACGAGAAGGGCTCCTTCACCGGTGCCATTGCCCGGCGGGCGGGGCATTTCGAACGGGCGGCAGGGGGGTCGCTTTTCCTGGACGAGATCGGGGACATGCCGCTGGAGGCCCAGACCAGGCTCCTTCGGGTACTGCAGGACGGAACCTTCACCCGCATCGGAGGGACCGAGAGTCGCAAGAGCGATGTCCGGATCATTGCCGCCACTCACCAGGATCTGCCCAACGCCATCGCTCGGGGGCTTTTCCGCGAGGATCTTTTCTATCGGTTGAACGTGGTGCCGTTGCTGGTTCCCTCGCTTCGGGAGCGGAAGGAGGATGTTCCGATTCTTGCCGAGCACTTTCTGCACAAGAGTGCCCGCGAGTTGGGTGTCGCGGTCAAGCGTCTGAGCGAAGGCAGCCTGGAGCGGCTGCTCCAGCACGACTGGCCGGGCAATGTCCGGGAGTTGGAAAATCTGATCCACCGGTTGACGGTGCTGGTGCCCGATGAGGTGATCGGGGTCGCGCATCTGGATTTGCCGAGGCTTTCGGTGGGGGTTCGGCGTCCCGGGGGCGCGGAGGGGCGGACCGGGGAGGCGGGAGGCGTCGAAGAGGAGGCGGGGGCTGCGGAGAGCCGGGGGGTGAGCATCGGCGAGGCGGTGCAGGGGGAGTTGGATCGGTTCTTTGCCACTCTTGGGGGGTTGCCGGTGACGGGGCTCTATCAGACGATCGTGACCCGAGTGGAAGAGGTCCTGCTGGCCCGGGTTCTCGAGGAGACCCGGGGCAATCGGGTCAAGGCGGCGCAGATGCTGGGCATCAATCGCAACACCCTCAGAAAGAAAATCCAGGAGCTGGGGCTGGACGGGGGACGATCGAGCCGATGAAACGTTGACATGACAAAGCAGTTTTTTCTAGCATGCGAGGGCTTGAGAGGGGCGCCGCTGTGAGCGGGCCGGAGGGGGAGTCGTCTCCGGGGGCTGGGCTGGGCTTTGCCATGAGGCTCGGCTCCGAGATGGTGAGCGCCGTCCTGGTCGGTTTGGGGCTCGGGTACCTTCTGGACCAGTGGCTGGGGACGGGGCCTTGGTGTATGGTCGCTTCCCTCTTTTTCGGGGTTGCCGCCGGTTTCCTCAACGTCTACCGAGCCGTCAATCCCGACGCCAACAACATCAGACCGGGAAGTCAGTCGCCGCCATGAGTATCGTCGCCGTTGCCTACGCTTCCGAAGGGGCTCAGGGGGCCGCTCCCCGGATGGATCCCCTGCACCACTTCCAGGTTCACAATATTGTCGATCTGGAGCTTTTCGGTCTGGATATCTCCATCTCCAACTCGGTACTCTGGATGTGGATCGCCCTTGGGCTGGCGTTCTTCTTTTTCCATTACGCACTGAAGAAGCCCTCGGTGGTCCCGGGACGTTTACAGAGTCTGGCGGAGCTGGTCTTTCTCTTCGCCCGCGATGTGGTGGATCAGACCATCGGCGAGAAGGGGAAGGCCTTCTTCCCCGGGATCCTGACGCTGTTCCTCTTCGTCCTCTTCTGCAACCTGACCGGGCTCATCCCTGGCTCGTTCACGGCCACCTCGCAGTTGGTGGTGACGGGGACCCTGGCCGTAGGCGTCTTCATTTTCAGCACCGGGCTCGGGTTCTACAAGCATGGGGCCCACTATCTTCACTTTTTTGTCCCCAGCGGGCTGCCGCCGCTGTTGTTGCCCCTGATGGTTCCCATCGAGATCATCTCCTATCTGGCGAGGCCGGTCTCGCTCTCGGTGCGTCTTTTTGCCAATATGACCGCCGGCCACACCGTCCTTGCCGTGCTGTTTTTCTTCTGTGCGGATCTCCAGTGGTTCGGTTCCTGGCTGCCTTTCGGTTTTTCGGTTGTCTTCACGGCGGTGGAGATCTTCATCGGTATCATTCAGGCGTATATTTTCACCATCTTGACCTGTGTCTACATCAACGACGCCATTCACATGCATTGATCGGTCGGGTGCATGCGGCGGGCAGTGGGGTGGCGTCCTGTTGGTGGACGGGTAGTGCCGGTCGCTGATGGCCGGTCGGGTTCGATGGAGCGGGCGGTTTGGCCCGTCGAATCTGAAGGGGAAGGCAGGAACGGGTTTTGCCCTCCCGGGTTGGGGATGTCCTGGAACTTTTGGAAACATCCGGAGACGTCTGGAGAAGTCCGAACTTGTTCTCCGAACTTGTTCATGATTGGGCTTTTTCGACGGTTCCGGTAACGGTTGTCCAACGGCTTGTCGGCGCTTCTGTTCAGGAGGAAACTGTCTCATGGAAAGCCTTGCTGCCTCGTTTATCGGTATGGGATTGGCTGCTGCGGGTCTCGCGGGATCCGGCATCGGCCTCGGGTACATGTTCGGCAAGGCGATCGAGGCCTTCGCCCGTCAGCCCGGGGCTGAGTCGCAGTTGTCCAAGTATGTCTGGATCGGGGCGGCCTTCGTCGAGGCCATCGCCCTCTACGGTTTGGTCATTGCCTTCATCGTCATGGGCAAGGGCGGCTGATCATGATCGCCACTGCCCACGCTTCTTCCGGTCTGCCGCAATTCGATGCCACTTTTTTCCAGTCGCAGATGTTCTGGACGGTGGTCTCGTTTGTCATCCTGATGCTGCTCCTGAACAAGTACGTCATCCCGGCCATCGGCGCCCTGCTGGATGCCCGGGGGCGGCGGATCGAGGATGACCTGACGGCGGCGCGTCGGGCCAGGGAGGAGGCGGAGGCTCTCCTGGCGAATTATCGCAGCCAGCTTGACGGGGCCTGGGAGGCCGCCGCCAAGACTGCCGAGGAGGCCCGTCAGGAGGCCGCCCGCTACCGGGAGGAGTCCTTGGCCGCTCTCAAGGACGAGATGGACCGGAAGAAGGGCTCGGCGCTCGAGGAGATCGAGCAGGCCAAGCGCAAGGCCATGTCCGAGGTCAAGGATGCGGCGGTCGAGTTGGCCATGCTGGCGACGGAAAAGCTGGTTGCCAAGAGCGTCACCAAGACCGAGGCCAACAAGATGGTGCAAGAGGCGCTGACGATGCTGCAGGAGGATGGTCGGCAACTGAATTGAGTGTTGATTTCCGGCTCTTGAGAGGGTCTGTCGTGGGATGGCTGTCCCTGGTCGCTCCGCTTGAGGGTGAACGAGAACGGTATTTTCTCTGCCTTACGGGGTTGATCGGTGTAACCGACGGGTTTCTGCGGTGTTCCTTTGGGCTGCAGAGTCTGTTGCGTTCTTCGAGAGGGTTTTCGTTCTCTGGGCGAACTTTTTTTTGGTCAGGGCGGGTGAGTTTGGTATACTCGGGGTCCGGTCCCGAGTAGGGATGGGGGTGGGGGGGCAGTGGGGCTGGTCCGGTCTCCGCTGCCTCCCGGCCTGATCGCCCGATGGGTTGCGGTGGTCGGGCTGGTGTTTTTTCGGCACTGTTTTGGTCAGGGCTCTTCTCGAGGCTGGCGTTTTTTTTCGTTGGTCTCCCGCGTGAAGTATCAGAGGCCTGGGAGGAGCAGGCGGGTTACCTCGTCGAGGAGCGGTCTCCCCCTTGGTGTCAACCGCAGGCGCTCTGCGGATATTTCCACGATCCCGTTTTCCAGGAGTTCTTCGAGCCACTGTTGTCGCGGCAGGAGCGGGTCTGCGCCACCGGCGGCCTGGCGGAAGGTTTCAAGGTTGACTCCCTCGCGGCGTCTGAGTCCCAGCATCAGGCAATCGCCGGCGTTGGTGTTCCGGTCGATGGTCTCCGCTTGTGCGGGTACCTGTGTTGGGGCTTGCGGTGTTGATGGTCGTGTCGTTGCCACGGATTGTTTGTAGGTCTCTGGATCTGCCTTGTTGACGAAGCGAGTGGTCGTGCCGTCCTCGCGGGTCAGTTTGCCGTGGGCGGCGGCGCCGATACCGAGGTAGTCCCCAAAATCCCAGACGTGGTCGTTGTGGCGGCAGCGTTGCCCTGGGCGGGCGAAGTTGCTGATCTCGTAGCCTTCCCAGCCCTTGCTTTCCAGGGTTTGCCATGTGGTATCCCACAATTTTCGTTGCTCCTCCTCCGCGGGCAGGGAGAGGTCACCGCGATCAATCCGGGCGGCCAGTGGGGTGCCGGTCTCCGGGGTGAGTTGGTAGCAGGAGAGGTGGGCGGGGTTCCAGGCCGTGACCTCTTCGAGTTCGTGTTTCCAGGAGTCGGGTCCCTGTCCGGGGGTGCCGTAGATCAGGTCGAAGTTGACGGCGGCAAAACCTGTCTTCGAGGCCGCTTCCATGGCGGCGAGGGCCATGTTTCGGTCATGGGCCCGTTGCAGCCCGTGCAATCTTTGTGGGTCCAGGGATTGGATGCCGAGACTCAGACGGGTCACACCGGCGGCGCGGTAGCCCTGGAATCGGGGGAGGGTACTGGATTCCGGATTGGCCTCCAGGGTCACTTCGCACCCGGGCGCCAACGGCCAGAGGCGGGTGATCCCCTGCATCAGGCGCCCGATCGAATCGGGTGAGAACAGCGAAGGGGTGCCGCCGCCGAAGAACACCGAATCCAGGGGGCGGCGGTCTTCTTGCAGGTAATTCCGCCACAGTCTCAGTTCCTCGACCAGGGTGTCGGTATAGGCCTTTTCCGGGACGGGGGAGACGACGCGGGAGGAGAAATCGCAGTAGGGGCACTTGCTGACGCAGAAGGGCAGGTGGACGTAGAGCGCCAGTCCTGGGAGTTGGGGAGGCAAGAGATCGTCTCTCCTTTCCGGTCTTCATCCCGATCTGCGACGGTGTCTTCCGGCTTGGCGCAGGAAGCGATGGGCGCAAAAAAGCCCGCAAGGGCGGACTCTTGCGGGCCTTTCAGATCCTTCTATGGTGCGATGGCCACAGCCATATTGTCAACACAACGCTCTGATTATTATAGAAACTCCATTTTGGCATAACGTGACATACCCCCAAATGTACTCCCGCCTCGCCAAGGCTACCCCACAACCCCACCTGACTAGCATCCCCACCCTGTCGCCGTCAAGTGGAAGCCGTACTCCCACTGGTGGCGGCTGTTGCCGTACCATGCTTCAACGCCCGACCGCTGCCCCGCCCCCGCCGGATGCGAGAGCCGATCCACGAGTCAATAGCGGACTTTTCCTACCGGACGGCCCGCACGCCAAGCGAGACGGGCGCTGGGAAATCGCCACGCTTGATAGCGTCGTAGATGCTCGTCTTGCTCAGGCCGGTGCGTGCTTCCATTTCCGACCGCCGTAACAAACACTCGTCGTGACCCATCGACTCCTGTTTCATATTCACTGCTCCCTCATGCGCACGGCTCCACCGGAGTCTGGCAAACTGGCAGGCAGATGGTACGCCAAGGCGCACTGCGGGCGCAAAAAAGCCGCCAGGGCTTTCGAGGGCGGTTGTCCGCCTTCGGTTGTGGAGGTATCGAAGCTCCGGGAGGGAGTGCGCCGGAGGATGCGGGGGAGTGTCAAGGCTTGTCCTTGACATGCCAGCCTCCAGCATTTTGTTCCGACAATTTGTTTGCTGTCGAAGCAAATGATATGTACAATAATCCCCATGGAGCTTGAGTACGATCTTTCCAAGAGATTGACGACCAGAAAGCGTCGCGGCCTTGATTTCGAAGACGCGCCCAAGGTCTTCTCTTCTCCCCGGCGGATCACCTGGACGGACACCCGTCAGGATTACGGCGAAACCAGGGAGGTCACCATGGGGGAGTTGGATGGACGGTTGGTGGTGTTGGTCCACACTCGTCGCGGCGTCGGAGTTCGCATCATTTCCATGAGGAAAGCCAATGAACGGGAAATTCGATGGTTTGAACAGCGATATGAAGCGGGTTGATGCCCATGTCATTACCCCTGAAGAGTACGAAGAGGTTCCTGAATTGCCGCCTGAATTTTTCGCGGAGGGGACTCTGTACAGCCATGGCGAACCCATCAAACGGAGAGGGCGGCAGAAGTCGCCCACCAAGATTCCTGTGACCATCCGGCTGGACCCCCAGGTGGTTGGCTTCTTTCGCTCGCAAGGCAAAGGGTGGCAAACCCGCATGGACCAAGCCCTGCGAGAATGGATCTCAGAACATGGCCAATGAATAAGGCTTGTCAGGTGGTTTCGGTCCAGGATGCGGCATGAGGGAAGTTCGACGTGTTCGCGCCCCGGTGATCGCCCTTGGCAGCCCGTTGATAAACGGGCTGCGCCGGCCAGGGATGGCCGACCAAATTCAACGGGACGGTGTAACCCGTTGAATTTGGAAGGAAAGGCAAAACTTGTTTTTGCCTTTCCGGGTTGAAAAAGTCCATGGATGGACTTTTTCAACAAGCTGTTGGGCAAGGAAAACAACCACCAAAGCAGGCCCGCGCCCGGTGGGGCCTCCCATACTCAACCCCACATGGCGCTCCGTCTGGCGACGTGCTACGGCAGGGAGGATATCACCGTGTCACGGGCGCGGGCCTCAAGTCAGGGTATATCCGGAACGGGAAGATGACAATAGGAAAGGCCCATGGTGGACGTGCCCGGTCGACCGATATCCCTGAAGCGGTCCACCGTTCGCCAAAAGAAAAGGCCAGCCAGGAAAGGGAAAAGCCAGGGCGATGACGGAAAAAGATAATCTTCTTTATTTTTCAAAAGGATAGATTAAATATAGGGGCAAGTGTCCCCGTTGTCCCCATGATTTTTGTGTGTGTATCGTGCGCGAGAAAATCGGCCCATCTGTCATTCGATAATTTTATCGCAATAATTTTGGTTGATTCTTTGCGGAAGAGTCTTCGCCAGTTCAATCAGCCCCGGGTCACTACCTCCCTTTCCTCTTTCCCGGCTGGCTTTTCCCCCAGACAATCCCTCGATTGCTACCAGGCACGAATGGATGACCCTGAAGAAGGTGGCCAAAGAGAAGGGAACCCGGCAACAGCAAGCTGCCCCCATCAACCACCGCCTGGTGGAAGAGATGGTGGAGGCCGACCGGGGGGCGTTGCGGGATTTGCGGGACTTGGCTTTGGTGTCCGTGGGTTACGACACTCTGTGCCGTCGGTCGGAGTTGGCGGCGCTTGACGTATCGGATTTCTCATTCGCCGAGGACGGATCGGGAACGGTATTGATTCGGAAGAGCAAAATGCGATGGTAGGCGACCCGAACCTCGTCGCGCTCCTTGTGGGCGAGTTGGCGTTCGATCACGTCAGGGCGATGGCCCATTTCATTCAAGATGGTGCTGGCCACCGCCCGGAAACCGTGGCCGGTCTGCGGCCCCGGTAGCCAAGGCGGTACAGGGCATTACAGGGCGGTATTCTCGGACATGGGCCGGGCGGGCAAGCGACCGGCAAAGACCCAAGAGGAATGGAAGAATGTACCCCCGAATATACCCCCTGACTGCCCCGGCCTGCAATGAACCTCCCCGGACTTCCCCGGACACAGAAAAGCCCGCAACGGTTGATTTTTGCGGGCTTTCCGGACTTCCTGGGACGGCTTGGGAATCTGTTTTGGTGCGGATGGCCGGACTCGAACCGGCACGGCTCGCGCCACTGCCCCCTCAAGACAGCGTGTCTACCAGTTCCACCACATCCGCCAAACGGGTTGCCGCGCTTAAGCTGCGGCAGCAACCGGAAGCTACCAAAGCCTGTAGGGCTTGGCAACCTTTTTTCCATTTGTTGGCGGGGGTTGTGGATTTTCTTGGGGTCTGCTCTGGTGTAGAATGATGCCATGAGCGTGGGAACGGATTCACATCCGATCGGGGTCTTCGATTCCGGGGTTGGGGGGCTGACGGTCCTGAAGGCCCTGGTCAGGCGTTTTCCCGAGGAGGGGTTCATCTACCTTGGGGACACTGCCCGGGTTCCCTATGGGGCCAAGTCGGCCCGGACCGTCGAGCGCTATACCCTTCAGGTGGCTTCCTACCTGGTCAAGCGCGAGGTCAAGGCCCTGGTGGTGGCTTGCAATACCGCTTCGGCCCTGGGGCTTGCCGCCCTGCGCCAGAGAGTAACCATACCCGTCCAGGGTGTGATCCAGCCGGGATGCCGGATGGCGGCGAGGTTGAGTCGGGGAGGGCTCATCGGCGTGATCGGCACCCGTACCACCGTCGCGAGCGGGGCCTATCCCCATACCCTGCATTTTCTGGATCCTGCCCTGCGGGTCACCTCCCTGGCCTGTCCCCTGTTCGTTCCCCTTGTGGAGGAGGACTGGGTGTCGCATGCGGCGGCACGGATGATCGTCGAGGAGACGTTGCGGCCCCTGGTCGCCGCCTCCGTGGATACCCTGATTCTCGGTTGCACCCATTATCCTCTGCTCAAAGAGGTGATCGCCGGAGTCATGGGGGAGAAGGTGGCGCTGGTGGATTCCGCCGAGGCCGTGGCCGAGGAGATGGCCAGCCATTTGGTGAAGGGGATTGTGCGTCCTGCCCCGCCGGGCAGCCAGGGACGGCTCACCTATCTGGTGACGGACGTGGCGGATCGTTTCCAGGAAGTTGCCACCCGCTTTCTTGACGGAGTGCCGGTTTCCCATGTAGAAATGATTGATCTTTAAGCAGTATTTTTTGAAGGCTGGAGTCCCGTCGATGAACGGGCAGGGCCTTCCAGGGATGGTTCGGAGGTCACTGCGGCGGGGAGGAGGACGATGGCGCAAGGGAAATGGGTGGTGGATGTCGATGCGCGGGGTTTCCAGGAACAGGTGGTGGCGCGATCCCGCCGGATTCCGGTGTTGGTCGATTTTTGGGCGCCCTGGTGTGCGCCTTGCCGGACCTTGGGGCCTGTTCTGGAAAAGTTGGCCGGGCAGATGGAGGGCAAGTTTCTCCTGGCCAAGGTCAATTCGGATGAGAACCCCGATCTTGGTCGCAAGTACGGGGTTCGAGGGATTCCTGCGGTCAAGCTCTTCGTCGATGGTCGTGTGGTCGACGAGTTTACCGGGGCTTTGCCCGAGTCCTCGGTGCGGGCCTTTCTGGAGAAGGCCCTGCCCTCGCACGCCGACCGCCTGGCCACCCAGGCGGGGGAGTGCGAGACCCGGGGAGATTTGATCCAGGCGGGGGAGCTGTACGGTCGGGCCCTGGAGGAGGATTCTGCCCATCCGCAATCGCTGTTGGGCCTCAGCCGGATTCTCCTGGAGAGCGGCCAACTCGAGGATGCGGTCCGCTTTCTCGAGCGGTTGCCGCCGTCCTGGTTGGAAAAACCCGAGGCGAAGAAGATCAAGGCCCGTTTGGCGTTTCAGGGGGCTGATGCCGCTCTGCCGCCGCTGCAGGCGGCGGTTGCGCGGGATCCTGGCGACCTGGGGCAGCGTCTGGCCCTGGGGCGTGCCTTGGTGGCTGGGGAGAGGTACGAGGAGGCCCTGGAGCAGTTTCTGGAGGTCGTTCGCCGCGATCGGGCCTTTCAGGAGGACGCGGGTCGCAAGGCGGTCCTGGAGGTATTCGACCTGCTGGGAGCCGCCCATCCCCTGGTGTCCACCTACCGGGCCAGGCTGTCGCGTCTGCTCTTTTCTTGATGGCGAATCGATCCTTGGAATTGGAGCGGCTGGGCTCGATCGGTCGGGGTCGGAGAAGAGGTGGGAGTCGAAGGCGGTCGTGTCCGTAAGGGAACCTTCCGGCCCTGATTTTGCTCCAAAGGTGCGGTGATGGCTTGTATTGCGGTGGAGAGTTTGATCTTTTGGGGGCTATGAAAGCCATGAACAAGACAGGCATAGGTGCTTTTCTCAGGGGTATGGGGAGCCTCCTGGACCTTGCTCCGCAGCCTAAACTTTCCGTTTCGGTCAAGCGCGATGGCGGGGTGGTGCGCCTCCTTTTTCGTGTAGCTCCGGACGTGGAGGAGCGCACAGGTGAGATTCTTTCGGCCTTGGTGACTGATCGTGCTTCTGGCAATGCCCGTGGGGCATGGAGCTTTTCCCGGGTCAGTCTTCCCTATCAGGTCAAGGACTGCCACGGTTTTGAGATCGACGCACGGCATTTGGGTGATGACATGCGGCGTGCACTGGACAGGGTATCCGGAGTTGTCGTGGCGCGTCACAATACGGGGAAGCCGCTCTCCGGGTGCCATGGTCCCATCGGTGGTTCGACGGAGGCGTTTGTCTTGCCCCGGCGGCCTGATGTTTCGGACAAGGGTGCGACTGGCGTTTCTGCTTCTGCAGTGATTGCCGGGAAGAAGCCCTGTCCCCATGGCTGAGTCTTCTTCGGATCTTGATCTCTTGTCGCCCGAGAACGTTCCATCTCCTTCCTCGGATGCTTGGCAGGCCGGTGTCCCGCCTCTACCTTCGTCTGATCTTCCGGGCTTGTCTGGCGAGAAAGACCAGGTGATTGTTCAGTCTGCGATGCAGGCCTTTTCGGGTCCAATTCCTGGTGCCGGGGAGGTAGAGCGTTTCAAGAATATCGATCCATGCTTCCCGGAGTGGTTTCGCATTGGTGCGGATGAGGAGCGGAGGCATCGCCATCGGATGGACGAGCGGAGTGTGGAAATCGAAGAGAAAAGAGTGGCGCTTGAAGAGAGGAGGGTGATCGTTGCCGAGCGCACCTTTCTGGAGGGCCAACAAGCCGAAAATCGTGGCCAATTGCTCGGATGGTCCTTGGCCATGGTTGCCATGGGCGCCCTTTTTTTTGCCATCCACAAGGGAGATACCGTCACGGCCGGGATCATTGCCGGGACGACGATCGGTGCGCTTCTGACCGCTTTTTTGAGGGGTCGTTCGGTGAATCGCAGTGGGAATGATGACAAGGCCGGCCCTCTTCGGAACGATCACGAAGAGGAACCGGTCTCAAAGGGGGGGGAGGCTGGGTAAGGCCTTTCCCCTCCTTGCCAGGAAGGACGGAACGGAGGGGGCGTCGCCGTTCTGGTTTGATTTGGAGGGCGGCCTGGCTCTTCTTTCCAGGGGTGCTGGGATATTTTTTCCTCCGATCGACCTTCCAGCCAAGGCGCGGGCTATTTTCTCTCTGTCCAGGGATATTTTTTCAGCCAATTGGCGAAGGTGGTGGAGTTGGGCATGCCCAGGAGGCGGGTGGCCAGGGATTTGTTGTTTTGGCTCTCCTGGAGGGCGCGGCGGATGTAGTGGTCGGCAACCTCGGTGAGGATCGAGGTCAGCTTGAAGCCGATGCGGAACGGGCGATTGAGGATCTCCTGGGCGGGCAGGGTATGGTCGGGGAGGAGGGCCTCGCGGGCCTCCTTGGCGCGGATGGTGGGCTCCTCGGCCCAGATGGCCAGGCGGCGGATGGTGTTCTTCAGTTCGCGGACATTGCCTGGCCAGTGGTGACTCTCCAGGACTTCTCGCGAGTGATCGGTGAATTTCAGGGGGTCCAGCCCCTCGGGGAGCCGTTCCAGACGATTGATCTCGTCAAGGAAGAGGTCGATCAGGAGGCGGATGTCCTTGCCGCGTTCGCGCAGGGCGGGCATGCCGATGACGACGACGGCGATCCGATGGAAGAGGTCCTCGCGGAAGAGTCCCTCGGCCATCACCTTCGTCAGGTTGCGATTGGTGGCGGTGATCAGGCGGAAGTCCGTTGTCCTGGGTTTTTCCGAACCGATGGGGGTCACCTCGGAGGTTTGCAGGGCGCGGAGCAGTTTGACCTGGGTTGGCAGGGGCAATTCGCCGACCTCGTCGAGGAAGAGGGTGCCGCCCTGGGCCTCGAGGAAATAGCCTTTGCGGGTTTGGACGGCGCCGGTGAAGGCCCCTTTTTCGTGGCCGAAGAGTTCCGATTCCACCAGATTGGCGGGGATGGCGCCGCAGTTGACGCTGACGAAGGGACCCTCGGCGCGGTGACTGGCGCGGTGGATGCCGTTGGCCAGGAGTTCTTTGCCGGTGCCGGAGTCGCCTTGGATGAAGACCGGGACGTCGTAGCGCGCGGCCTTTTCCGCCCGTTGGAGGAGGAGCTTCATGACCTCGCTTGCGTGGACGAGTTGGGCGAAGGCTGCGGCATTATTTTCTCTTTTTTTGGGACTCATGGCGTGGTGTGTCCTGGATGGCGGGGGGGGCAGGAGGGTGTTACAAGCCCAAAGCAAAAAACGTTCCAAACATAGAAAAGCTCTCTCCGGATGGGAATCGGGAGGCAGGTCGGGGCGGCGGGAGGGGGCTTGCCGACGTTTGACATAATCGTTGGTCCGAAAACTGCATGTTTGCCCCGGCAGTTGATGGTTTCGAGGAACCCCTTGCCTGGAGGGATGGCGATGACCCAAATGGCTCAGAGCAGTGCCCGGATCCACACTCCGGCGAAGACGGGCGGTATTGCCGCCGAGCGGTTGGAACATTTTGTGGCGCAGATCGAGCGGCTGGAAGAGGAGAGGGCGGAGCTGGGGCAGGATGTCCGCGATCTCTACCTGGAGGCCGAGAATCAGGGGTTCGACCCCAAGATCATTCGTCAGATCGTCAAACTTCGGGGGATGGATCCCTGTGAGGTGGAGGCGCACGAGGCGCTGCTGCACCTGACCATGCAGGCCCTGGGGGGGTGCGGCAACCGGGTTCAGTAGGGAGGGGAGGAAGGGCATGGAGATCGGTTTGGCTGGCCTGAGTCCTGACGGGGCCTATTTCATCCTGACCCAGGCGCTGATCCCGCGCCCGATCGCCTGGGTGCTGAGCGAGAACCCGGGAGGGAGTCTCAATCTGGCTCCGTTCTCCTGGTTCAATGCCGTCTGCGCCGATCCTCCTCTGGTTCTTCTCAGCATCAGCCGTCGCCGTGACGGCTCTCCCAAGGATACCTGGAGTAACATTTCCGCCCGCGGCGATTTTGTGGTCCATATTCCCCACGTAGCCCAGGCGGGCGCCGTCAACGAAAGCTCCGCCTCTCTCCCCCCGGGGGTCTCGGAGGTCGATCATCTGGGGCTGGCCACCGTGCCCTTTGCCGGCTCGCGCCTGCCCCGTCTCGCCGATTGTCGTCTGGCGATGGCCTGTGTTCGCCACGATATTCTTACGGTGGGTCATTCCGGGCAATCCCTGATCCTGGGTGAGGTGAAGTCTCTTTTTGTGGACGATGACGCCGTCGTTCTGGACGCCAAGGGGAGGGTCAGGATTCTGGCCGAGGGGCTGGAGCCTTTGGGGCGTCTCGGGGTAGGGGAATATGTTGCCTTTGGGGAGAAGCTCAAGCTCCCGCCGGTGCCCTGACCGCGATCGGGCGGGTTGGGGGGCGAGGAGGAGGGGGAGGAAGGGGAGGGGTGAGAATCGGATATCTTCGTGCCGGTGTGACCTCCGGGGCGTTGCGCGAGGGGTTCGGCGATTTTCTCACGATGTTCGCCGACTATTTCCGGCGTCACCTTCCCCATTGGCAACTGGTCGCCTACGACGTGCGCGAGGGAGTTCTGCCGGGTTCTCCGCAGGAGTGCGACGGCTGGTTATGTGGCGGCTCGGCGAGTTCCGTTTTTGACGCCGAGCCCTGGATAGAGCCGCTCAAGGTGTTCGCCCGCGAGGTTTCGGCGGCGGATCGTCCCATTCTCGGGATCTGTTTCGGTCACCAGTTGTTGGCGGAAGCCCTGGGGGGAAAGGTGGTTCGGGCCCCTGTCGGCTGGGGGCTCGGAGTCCGTTCCGTGGCGATCACCGCCCGGCAGTCCTGGATGGTGCCGCCCGAGGAGCGGATCAACCTGCTCCACAGCCACCAGGATCAGGTGGTGCGACTGCCGCCCGGGGCCCTTCATCTCGGGGGGAACGACCACTGTCCCAACGCCATGTTTCTCCACCGGGATTGTGTCCTGGGGATGCAGGGGCACCCGGAGTTTTCCCGGGACTTCCTCTCGGCCTTGATGCAAACCCGGCAAGGGATCATCGACCCCTCCCTGATCCGGGAGGCCGAAAAGAGCCTCCTCCTCGAAACCCACGAGGGGATCGTGGGCGAATGGATCGGGCGTTTTTTCGAGGCGCGTGGGTAGCGCCGGTCGTCGTTGGATTGGCCAGCCTGGGGTCGAACGGGTCCGTGGGTGGCATTTTCGACGCTCTGTCGTGCGGTGCAGCTCCATCTTGGGGGAAAAGGAGAGGGCAGATGGCTCCGGGAGATGTATTGGATCATCCGCTGGTCCTGGCGGTGCTGTTCCATCCGCGTCGCGAGGGGAGCGGGTTCGGTTTTGGCCAGAAGCGGGGAGAGTCGGTCTCCTTTCCGGTGGCGGCGGGGGTTGCCGTCGGTGGGCGGCTGCATCGGGCGACCGCTGCCTCGCCGCTCCTCGTGCTTTTTCACGGAAATGGCGAAATCGCCGAGGATTACGATGACCTGGCGCCGCTTTACCTTTCCCTGGGGATCAGCTTTCTGGTGGTCGATTTTCGGGGTTATGGACGGAGCGATGGCACTCCCACCTCTTCGGCCCTCCTGGCCGACAGTCGTGCCATTCGGGAGGGGCTCAGGGGGGTGTTGCAGGCCCATGGGATCGAGCCGACGGTCCGCATTTTCGTCATGGGGCGTTCGCTGGGGAGTGCCGCTGCCCTGGAGTGGGCGGTCGGGGCGGCGGATCTGTCCGGGCTCATCCTGGAGAGTGCCTTTGCCGATACCTTTCCCTTGATTGCCCGCCTGGGATGTCCCTTCGTGGAGGATCATGACGAGTCGGAGGGGTTCGGCAATCTCGAAAAGGTCGCCCGGGTCACGGTACCGACTCTGGTGATTCACGGGGTCGAAGATTGGATCATCCCGGTCGCCGATGGTCGGGCCCTGGCGCATCACAGCGGTGCGGATAAAAAATGGCTGATCACCGTCCCCGAGGCCGGGCACAACGACCTCATGCTGGTGGGGCGCCAGGTCTATTTCCAGGCGATCAGGCAGTTTGTTCTCGAGGGTGAGGTAACCGTCCGTTGATCCGGTCCTGGAAATTGAGCAACCGTTCAGGGGGGATGGTCAAGAATATCGTCCTGTTGTTTCAGGGGCTTCGCCCCCGAACCCCCGCCGAGGGGGCAGGCAGAACCTCCCCCACGGGCTCCCCCGACCACGTTTGATATCATCTTTCTTCGTCGGTTTTCGGAGGGGAGATGCCGCAACGCCTCGGTCCACTGCTGCTGGTCTGGGTGTTCGTCCTCCTGACCCTGTGGTTGGGGGAGCGGTTCATCCGCACTTTCTACGGGAGTTTCGGGACCCCGCGGGCGATCAGCGCCCGGGGGGATCTGGCCGAATTCGAACGCCATGGCATCGAGGTTTTCAAAAATCTCTCGCCCTCGGTGGTCTACATCGTCACCCAGACCCAGGACCCCCGGGTGTGGTTTCAGGAGAGCGCCCGGGTGGAGAGTGGTTCAGGTTTCGTCTGGGATGGAGAGGGACACGTCGTCACCAACTTTCATGTGGTGAAGGGCGCCGACCGGATGTTGGTCCATTTTGGCGACGGGGGGACGATGACGGCGACGCTGGTGGGGGGGGCGGAGGATTACGACCTGGCGGTCCTGAAGATCGTCGGGGATCCGGCGGGGCTTCGCCCCATTCCCCTGGGCTCTTCCCATGATCTTCTGGTGGGGCAGGCGGTGTTCGCCATTGGCAATCCCTTCGGACTTACCCGGACCCTGACGACCGGGGTGATCAGTGCCCTCAACCGGCGTTTGCCGACGGACTCCAATCGGGAGATTCGTGGGGTGATCCAGACGGACGCGGCGATCAACCCCGGCAACTCCGGGGGGCCGCTGCTCGATTCGGCGGGGCGTCTGATCGGGGTCAATACGGCCATCCTGTCCCGTTCCGGCTCCTCCTCCGGGATCGGTTTTGCGGTGCCGGTGGATGTGGTCAACCAGGTGGTGCCGGATCTCCTCTCCCGGGGCAGAGTGGCGCGTCCGGGGATCGGGGTGATGGTCCTGCCGGAGGAGTTTGCGGCGCGGCTCGGGGTTCGCGGGATCGTCATCGATCAGGTGGTCAAGGGGGCGGCGGCCGAGGCGGCGGGGATCAAGGGGATGGATCGGGCTGCCGGTCGCCTGGGCGATGTGATCATCGCCGTCGACGGCGAGCAGGTCGATACGGTTGCGGAGCTTTCGGCGCATCTGGAGGCGGCGGGTATCGGCAACGAGGTCGAACTGACCCTGATGCGGGGGGAGCGTCGATTGCGGGTGCGGGTAAGGGTGGAGGACATTTCCTGAAGAGCGACGACAGGCCCTGACGGGAGCGGCAACCATGATGGAAGTTCGCATAGGCAGAAGTTTCATGGGGCGTCTCGCCCACGGCGTCGATCTCCTGGAAGCCCTGAATCGGGCCGTCAGGGAGAGGGGGATTCGCCTGGGTCGGGTCGAGGCCATCGGAGCGGTGCAGAAGGCCCGCCTCGGCTACTACGATCAGGAGCGGCAGGTCTATGCCTACATCGAGTGGCCGCGTCCCCTGGAGATCACCTCCCTCCTCGGCAACATCTCGCTCAAGGAGGGGCAACCCTTTGTCCACGCCCACCTGACGCTGAGCGATGAGCGCGGCATGGTTTTCGGGGGTCACCTCTCGCCGGGGACGCCGGTCTTCGCCGGCGAGTTTTTCATTCAGGAACTGGAGGGGGCAAGCCTCACCCGGGGCTTCGACGCCACCACGGGACTTCCCCTCTGGGAGCTTTCCCCTTTCCCGGGCTGATCGCTCCGATCAGTTTCGGTTATTGGGGGGCGGTGGCGTGGCGGCGCCTCAAGGTGGCTGGGGGAGGAGCCGTGTGGTGGCGCCTCAAGGCAGCGGGATGGGGACGACCAGGACTCCATGCCTGGAGAGGAGATCCTGGCGGAACTCAATTGTTTTGCTTTGTGCCGCATAGTGATCCAGGACGGATCGGGAGAGTTCCGGG
This sequence comes from Magnetococcales bacterium, assembly GCA_015229005.1. Classification (GTDB taxonomy): domain Bacteria; phylum Pseudomonadota; class Magnetococcia; order Magnetococcales; family JADGCL01; genus JADGCL01. Next base: position 20,210 of record JADGCL010000017.1, on the reverse strand, counting down.
TCGTAGAGATAGAGTACGCCGTCGCGGAAGCGGCGGTTGATGTTCCGGACGGTCTCTTCGGTGAAGGGCAGGGGCGACAGTTCCTTCATGTTTCTGTGGCCGGTGAGAAAGTAGAGTATGCGGGCCCGGTTGGTGACGATGGCCAACTCCCCGTTGGCGGACAGTGTGTCGATGATGTTTCGATGAACGGCGGTCGCCGAAATGGCTGTGAAATTGGTGTAATAACCGCTCCCGCCGGTCGGGAAGCGGTGGCCCTCCAGGGTCCTCATATTGACCAGCGCTGCCTGGTAGCTTTGGATTCCCTCGACGGGGAAGGCCAGGATCAGCGAGATGCTCCCCACGAAGAGAGTTGCCCGCCACCACCTGTCCACCCCCCGGTCCGCCAGCCGTTTCACTATCAAGGCGAGGCTGATGAGGAGGGTGGGAACCACGACACTGATCATGCGGGCGTCGCGGTCGATCGAGAAATTGGCCCCCAACAGGAACAACGCGAGCAGGTAGACCGTCAGCAGGGTCAGGGAGAGGCGCAGGGGGTTCAGCGCCTCGGTCTGGTTTTGGGCCTTATCCCGTTCCGGGAGCGGTCCTTTCTTGACGAGCACGATCCAGGCGACCGCCGCGATCAGGAGAATTCCGATCCAGGGAGCGATCGATTGCGGGAGGTGGACGATCCAGGCGTTGGCGAGATCGTGCAGGGTCGTCCCGTAGCCGGGGTGGGCGGGGATGCGGTTGTAACCCGAGAGGTGTCCCGTGAGCTGGAAATTGCGCAGGTACCATGCTCCCAGGCCGAGCAGTGCCGCGAGACCGATCAGGGAAAAACGCTTCCACCAGTATCGCTTGTCGCGCTCGATCAGGAAGAGGGGAAGGAAGGCGACGAAGAAGACCAGGCCGATATAGCGGGTCATGGCGAGGAGGAAACAGGCGAGCCCGACCAGGAGAAGGTAATGAAGTTTCCGTTCGGGGCGAGAGACAAGAAAGTGGCCACCGGCCCAGATCAGGGCCGAGACCAGGGTGAGGAAGGGCAATTCGCTCCAGGCGTAGGTCGAGACGGTCATGACCGGTTGGGAGAGCGCCATGGCCAGGCAGGTCAGGGCGGCCAGTTTCGTCCCGACGTGGGGGCGCAGGGTGGCCCACGAAAAGGAGAGCATGCCAAGCAGGAGAAGGAGGGAGAGGGTGGTGGCCTCGACCGGCGCGGTGGTCTTTGCGGAGAGGAAGAAGGAGAGAAGAACCGGATAGAGGGGGGGCCAGCCCGAAAACGGTTTGACCAGGGATGGGTCGTTGAGGTCGAAATTGGCTTCTACCAGACCGTTGCCTGCGGCAAAGTTCCAGGCGGCGTCCAGGTAACTGAAGGAATCCGAGGTGGAGGAGAGGCCGCGATGGGTCAGCGAGGCCTGGAGGATCCAGGCGACCGCCATGACGGCAAGGAACAGGAGACCATCGATCAGCCGGGTGTCCTGCCGGGACCTCCCGTTCAGGGCCAAGTTCCGCTACCGGATTTGATGCCCTTCAGCGAGAACTCCATGTCCCCCACCTTGAGCTTGGACCAGACCTTGATCGGGATCCGCCTCTCGTCGTTGGTGAACCAGATGGTGGTGGTTCCGTGTTCCTGGTCCATTTTTTTGTTGAAGAGGCCGAGGTTCAAGGTGACCGAAAAGACCTCGAACTGACCCGCCGGGACTTTTTCGGTCTGGACCGAGCTGACCTCCAGGGGTGTCACCTGCCATTCCCGACCCCCCAATACTGGCAGGGTCATGGGGGTCTGGGGCACCAGCTGCGGGGAAAAGCGGAGGGCGAAGAGGACGGTGACCGGGTCGTTGGTCCCGACCGGTAGATCCTCGATGGGGGTGATCTCGTTGGTGTTGAAGGTCCGGATGGCGAGATTCTTGTCGCGTTCGAAGCGGTACTCGGTCAGGCGATCCTTGTTTCCCTCGCGCTGCTTTTTGACGTAGGACTCAGACTCGGGGACTCCGTCCCGCCAGTGACCCTCGCTCTCGAGAAGATCGTTGATCGGGTAGAAGACATCGATCAAACCGGATGATTTCAGGGAGATCCGGAACTGATACCGTCCGGGGGAGGGCTTCAGGGCTTCCATGACCGATTCCCCCGAAGGGATGCCGGTCCAGCGGACATCGTAGGTCAGCGCCTCTCCCGGCATTGGTCCGAGTGGGGCGGTGGTGCCGGTAGTCGCGGAGGCGACCAGGATCCCGAGGGCGAGGAGGATGGGAGACCAGCCGGGATGTTGCCGAGGGCGGTCGGATCGAAGGCGGGACATGCGGGGGTTCTCCGGCAAAGGTGGGCGACGGGTTTTCGGGATCACGATTCGTTGCCGCCGTTTCGGGAGCGATCCATGATGGTGCCGAAGAAGAGGACCGGGGCCAGCCAGAGGCGCATGGCCATCTCCTGGGGGGTCATGATCGCCGTGGGACTGGGCAGCCCCGGCCTCAGCACGGCGACATCCTGATCCATGTTGCCGACCCGGGTTTCGAGGGTGGCGAGGCGTTTTTCGAGGTCCTGCATCCGGCCCTCCATGACCTCGAGCCGGGTCAGGCAGGGGGGTGGTGGTTCTCCCCCTGGGGCGGTGGTATGACCGCCACCGGATTCCGTTGCCGGGGTGGGCTGTTCGCTCTCTTCCATGGCCATCTTCAACTGGGCCAGGGTTGCCTTTTGGGTCATCTTCTTCTCCTCATCCGCCGAGCAGGGTCAAGATGTGGTGACTCAGCCGGGTCAACTCCTCGCAGGCGGGGCTGTTGGGGGCGTACTGGTTGATCGTCTGGCCCTGAATGACGCACTCGGCGAGGGCCACTCGTTGGGAAATCCCGACGGGTGAGACCTCCTCGCCCAGGGCGGTGAGGGCCTTGCCCAGATCGCGGGTCAAGAGGGTCTGGGGATGGGTTTTCGAGGGGACCAGGAGGACCCTTGGTCTGCCCTGGGTATTGAGTTCCCGTGCGTCCTGGGCGAGACCGGTCGCCGCCTCTGCGGCCCAGATATCCAGGGGCGAAGGGGTGACCGGGACGACCACGAGATCCGACAGGAGCGAGGCGAGCATCGCCGGTTCGCGCAACTCCGGGGGGCAGTCGATGACCACCATCTCCCTGCCGCCGACCACGGCCTGGATCTCTGCCTTGACCTTGCGTGCCCCCAGGGTCATATCCAGGGAGTGGACCGGGAAGGGGAAGCCGCCCTGATTGCCCTGCTCTGCCCAGCGGCTGGCCGAGCGTTGCGGGTCGGCGTCCATGAGGAGGGTCTGCCGACCCTGGTCGTGCCAGAGGGCGGCGAGGTTGACGGCGATGGTTGTCTTGCCGCACCCCCCTTTTTGATTCAGAACGGAGATGATCACAGCCCCATGTCCCTGTCAGGCCATTCCCGGTTAACTTGAAGCGTTGCATTGTAGCATCGCCCCCCTTCCCCGACCACGGACGGCGCACGTTTGCAGCCGGGCTGGCGGGATGTTCCGCTCTTGGGGAGGAGATTGGGGGTATACTGGGGTCGCTTGGTGGTCCCAGGCGGCGTGGAGGTGGGTCGGTGTGATGGCATTGAATTTGCTTTGGATTTCCCCCGCTCGTGGCCATTCGCCAGGGGCTCGGGTTCTCGGGATTGGAGCAACTGGGGTACGGAAGGAGTCCGCCGCTATGCGTCAAACCTGGTGGGACAAGGTCATCAACTCGGTGGCGGATCGAGGGCGCGAGCTGTTGAATCTCAACGCCTCCGAGCCTTCGATCGTCCAGCTTCGGCAGATGTGCCGTGATCTGTTGCGAGGTTCGGGGGAGGCGCGGGGGACGGCGCTGGCCCGCGAGGTGGTGCGGACCCTGGAGGGGATGGAGAGCAAGGTCTGGGACGATTTTTTGGAGATGCTGAATGTGGCCTTCGGGCCGGATCCGGTGGCCCTGGGGAAGGCGGTGGAGGCCTATCGGCAGGATCCGGGGGCCGACACGCTTCTCCGGTTGCGGAGGGAGGTGGAGCCGCCGCGGCAGGAGTTGTTCCGGCGGCTCAATCTGGCCCCTGGGGGGACCTACATGCTGGTCCGACTGCGGGCGCGCCTGCTCAAGGCGATGGTGAAGAAGCCCGACCTCAAGATGGTGGATGCCGACCTCAAGCACCTGTTTGCATCCTGGTTCAACCGCGGATTTCTGGAGTTGAAGCATATCAGTTGGAACAGTTCGGCTTTGATTCTGGAAAAGCTGGCCAATTATGAATCTGTCCAGCCTATCCGCAGTCTTCAGGATCTCAGGCGGCGGTTGGAGCGGGACCGGCGCTGCTACGCCTTTTTCCACCCGGCCTTGCCGGATGAGCCGCTGATCTTCGTCGAGGTCGCCCTGATGGAGGGGATTCCGGCGGAGGCGACCGGCCTTCTCAATCCCAAGGGGCCCATTCTCGCTCCCGAGGCTGCCGACAGTGCTATATTCTATTCGATCAACAACTGCCAGGATGGTCTCCGGGGGATCTCCTTCGGCAATTTCCTGATCAAGCAGGTCACCGCCGAGTTGGGGCAGCAACTACCCAATCTCAAACATTTTGCCACCTTTTCGCCGATGCCCGGTTTTGCCGAGACCCTGATGCGGACCGATGCCGAGGCCCCCTTCACCGAGGCCCGGCTGAAGGCGCTCCTGGCGGAGGAGGCGGCGGGCATCTGTCAGGCGAGTGGCGAGAAGGATGTGGTCAAGGGTTTTCGCCAGCTTCTGAAGGACCCGGATCAGACCTGGAAACATTTGAGCGGGGCCCTTGAGATGGTGGCATTGGCCTACCTGGCGATGGTCAAGCGGGGAAAGAGCGTCTCCGATCCCGTGGCCTTTTTTCATCTGGCCAACGGCGCTTGTCTGGATCGGATCAATCCGGCGGCCGACCCCTCCAAGGAGCGGTGGAAGGCCTCCTTCGGGGTGATGGTCAACTACCGCTACGAGATCGAGCGGGTGGAGAAGAATCACGAAGGGTTCATGACCGCCGGAAAGATGGCGCTTTCCCGTTCCCTGAGCAAGAAGCTCAAGCAGGTTCAGGCGGCTTGGGGCGGTGGTTGATCCCTGTTTCGTGGTGGGGTTGGTCTTGCCCCGGAGCGGGCCGGTTCGATCCGCTCCGGGGGGTGTGGCAGGTGGCTCGGGGGGAAGGCGGATCAGAGGATTTCGAGCAGTTCGACCTCGAAGATCAGCGTTCTTTCCGGACCGATCGGCCCGGGGCCGTTGGTTTTGTAGGCGAGGGCGGCGGGGACGACGAAGCGGTATTGGCTGCCCACCGTCATGAGCTGAACCCCTTCGCTCCAGCCGGGGATGACCCCTTTGAGGGGGAAGACGGCGGGCTCCTTGCGCTTGTGGGAGCTGTCGAATTCGGTGCCGTCGATGAAGGTGCCGCGATAGTGGACTTTGACGGTATCGGAGGCTTTGGGCTTGCTGCCGTTTCCGGCCCTGATGACTTCGTACTGCAGACCGCTGGCGGTGATCTGAACCCCTGGTTTGGTCTTGTTCTTGGCCAGGTAGGTCTCTCCCTCCTTGCGGTTCTTTTCTCCGATCTCCTTGAGTTTCTTCACGGCATCTTCCTGGGCTGAGCGGAGAAAGGAGCGTTCCGCTTCATCGGCCTCGGCCTCGGTGAGGAGGGGTTTCTTCCCCTCCATGATGTCGTTAATGCCGCGAACGATCATGGCGTTGTCGAGCCTGTCGGAATGTTTGTTCTGGATTTCCAGGGCCAGGCGCATGCCCACGGCATAGCTGATCCTGTCCTTGTTGGTATTGAGCCCTTCTCCGGCCTGAGCCAGGGCCGAGGTCAGGAACAGGCAGGCCATTCCCAGTGTGATCGGATATCTCATGTCGGCGATGTGTCCTCTCTTGTCCAGGTTGGGTGGCGGCGGGAGCGGGGCGAGTCCCGGGCCGGCTGCCGCCCGAGCGGAACCTGGCCCGACCGGGCCGCTGCGTGGCCGGCTGATCCTCCGTAAAACCCCAAAAAATACCATGCAGGGTGGCGGTCATGCCAGGATGAATGATCTTCCGGACGGCCTCCGTGGCGGGCTCGGCAGCGGTGCTTTGCCCCGGCCCGGGGGGGAGACCGCCTCCGTTTCCGGAAGGGGGCTGTGCGCCATCTGTTTCCTCACCCCATGAAAAGACCTTATTGTGTTCGGATGAACGGGTTGACTTCCTCTTGTGGGAGGGGGCGTTCGCTGGCCTGGACCGGGGTGAGGGGTATGGATTCTCGGGAAGCGAAGGGTGACTCGATCCTGGAACAGAAGAGGACCATCGATCGGTTGACGGTGGTGGCCTTCGTTCTGCTGTTCGGGGTTGGACTCCTCGTTGTTGGTACCGAGGCGAGGAAGTATCTCTCTTCCCGGGAGGCGATCATCCGGCAGTATCTGGTATCGGCGGTGGATGCCACCGTTCGGATTCGGGAATCCATGAACACCCTGGACATTGCCGGAGTGGACGGTCGCCTCGAGGAGATTCAATACGGTCTGGCGGCCAATGGGCTGCGGATGGAGTTGTGGTCACAGGAGTCGGAGCAGCCCGACTTGAGGGGGCTTTTTCCCTCCGAGTTGGTTCTGAGACACTTCGAGTCGAAGCTGGTCGGGCCTTCGTTTCTGGCGATCCGTGCCGAGGATGTTGATCTTCTCCGGCTGTTCCTGGGTTTCATGGCCCGTCAGGAGAGACTGGGGGCCCACCATGCCGACAGTGGTGGTCTGAAGCGGCGGCTCTCGGGTGAGGAGCATGCCCGGCGCCTGGAGGGCCTGGCCACCTGGGGGCGTCACTGGCCGTTCCCGGACGATGGTGCCTACCGGGTCCGGGCGGAGGGACTGGATGATTTTCGGTGGGAGGAAGCGGAGGACCGGCTGACGGTGGTCACGGCCCTGGATCGTCTGGGAGCCTGTGCGGATTGCCATCTCCCGGACGCCGGCAATCGGGTGCATCTGACCTTTGCCGCCGATCTGTTTCCGCCGCTTGCGCGGAGCCAGTCTTTGGCGCTGGGGCAGATGGTCGAGCATGGGACGTATTTTTTCCTCCTCTCTCTGGGCCTTTTTCTCTTTCGGAGGCGGATTCTCGCCTCCATCTTTCTGGCGGCGGCGCAAAGCCGACAGATGCTGGAGTTGGTCCGGGACAAAGAGGCTGGCCAAGCCGAGTTGGCGCGGGAACACCACTTTTCCAATGCCATTGTCGACAGCCTTTCCGGGCTTTTCTACCTCTTCGATACGGAGGCCCGCCTTGTTCGGTGGAATCGTAACCTGGCCGATGTTGGTGGTTTCAGCGCCGGAGAACTGGCCGGGAAACACGCCCTGGAGCTGATCGCCCCCCGGGATCGGGCCTCGACCTGGGAGCGGATCGAGGAGGTTTTTTCGACCGGTTCGGCCAAAATCGAATCTCATTTTCTCACCCGGGACGGGCGGGAGATCCCGTACCTGTTTTCCGGTTCTTTGATCCGGGTTGGGGAGGATCGTTTTCTCTCCGGGACCGGGATCGACATCAGTGAATTGAACCGGATGCGCGAGGCGCTGGTGACCAGCGAGCGCAAATACCGGTCGATCATCGAGTTGACAACGAGCGGGTTTTGGCTCATCTCCCTGGCGGACAGACGCATTCTTGAGGTCAATGCGGCCATTTGTCGGATGCTTGGGGAGGAGGCGGAGGCTCTTCTGGGGCGGGAGCCGGGGGAGTTTTTTCGCGACGATCATCGGCAGGGACTGGATCGTCTGCTGGACTCCCTGGGCGATTCGGGGAGTCACAGTTCCGGTGCGGTCTTCGTGGGTCGGCGCGGCGAGTGTCCGGTGCAGATTCATTGGACCTTGCAAAGGCGGGGGGAGGGAGACCCGGGAGTGGCCTTTGCGCTGGTGACGGATTTGACCGAGCAGAAGCGGATGGAGGCACAGTTGCGCCAGGCCAAGGAGATGGCGGAACTGGCGAACCGGGCCAAGTCGACCTTTCTTGCGCACATGAGTCATGAAATTCGCACGCCGATGGCGACGATCATCGGTATGGGCGATCTGTTGGCGGAGACCGAGCTTTCTCCTGGGCAGAGGGAGTATCTGGACGTTTCCATCAATGCCGGGGCTGCGCTGATGGCCCTGATCAACAATATCCTGGATCTTTCCAAGATCGAGGCCGATCAACTGTTTCTGGAGGAGTTGCCCTTCGAATTGGCCGAATTGGTGCGCCAGGCTGCGGAGGTTTTGCGGCTCAGGGCCGAGGAGAAGGGGTTGCGGTTGTCGGTTGTGTTGGCCGATGGGGTGCCGACGCGGGTGGTGGGGGACCAGCAGCGCCTGCGGCAGGTATTGATCAACCTGTTGGGCAACGCGGTCAAGTTCACCGATGTGGGCAAGGTCGAACTCAGGGTTTTTCCGGGGGATGGGACTCGCCTCCGCTTTTCGGTGGCCGACACCGGCATCGGTATCCCGGTCGACAAGCAGGAGGCCATCTTTGCGCCGTTCACCCAGGTGGACGACTCGGCCACCCGTCGCTTTGGGGGGACGGGGCTGGGGCTTTCCATCTGTCGGCGACTGGTCGAGCGGATGGGGGGAGAGCTCCGATTGTTGAGTCATCCCGGGAAGGGGAGTCTGTTTACGGTGGAGCTGCCGCTCCCGGCGGTCGGGGAGGGGGTGGGTCCCCCCGTGGAGGCGGTCGAAGGAGTCGGGGTGAGGTCGGGGAGGCGAGCGTTGCGGGAGGGGGCGGCGTCGATTCTCCTGGTGGAGGATACCGAGGAGAACGTGCTCCTCTTCCGTGCGTTTCTCAAGGGGAGTGGCTGTCAGGTGACGGTGGCCGAGAATGGTCTGGTGGGGCTGGAGCTTTTCCGCAAGGGATCGTTCGATATGGTCTTCATGGATATTCAGATGCCCGAGATGGATGGACTCACCGCCACCCGGCATATCCGGGCCTGGGAGATCGAGGAGGGACTCTGCCGTACCCCGATCATCGCCTTGACGGCGAACGCCATGAAGGGGGACCTGGATGGTACGCGGGAGGCCGGTTGCGATCATCACCTCACCAAGCCGGTTCGCAAGGCGCATCTATTGGAGGTGGTAGCCCGTTTTTCGGTGTGATCGGGGGGTGATATGGGGGCATTGCAGGGGATTTTCGGATTTTTTGCGCTTCTTTTTCTCGCCTGGCTCTTCAGGGAGAGGGGGGGGGCCGTTCGTTGGCGACCGGTGGTGGTGGGGGTGGTGTTGCAGTGGGGGCTGGGCTGGGTCCTGTTGCGCTTTCCGCTCTTTCAGGAGTTTTTTTTCCGGCTCAATGACGCGGTTCTGGCTCTGGGCGAGGCGACCCGGGCGGGGACGGGGTTTGTGTTTGGTTACCTGGGGGGAGGGGATTCCCCCTTTTCGGTGACCAATCCGGGGGGGCAGTTCATCCTCGCCTTTCAGGCGTTGCCGCTGGTGTTGGTGGTGAGCGCGTTGTCGGCGCTTCTCTTCTACTGGCGGATCCTGCCGCTGGTGGTGAATGGATTCTCGTGGATTCTGGGGCGGACCATGGGAGTCGGGGGGGCCCTGGGGCTGGCGGCGGCGGTGAATGTCTTCGTGGGGATGGTAGAGGCGCCACTGATGATCCGTCCCTACCTGGCGCGGATGAGTCGGGGGGAGATCTTTGCGGTGATGACGTGCGGCATGGCGACCATTGCCGGCACCATGATGGTTCTTTACGCGGCCATTCTCGGGCCGGTGATCCCGGATGCTCTGGGGCATATTCTCGTGGCTTCTCTTCTCAGTGCCCCGGCGGCGCTGACGATCGCCCTGTTGATGGTGCCGGAGGAGACCCCTCCGACTGCGGGCCGGCTGACCTCCCCGGAGATCTATTCGGGGAGCATGGACGCGGTGGTGAAAGGGACGGAGCAGGGGGTTCAGTTGTTGATCCAGATTGTCGCCATGCTGGTGGTCCTGGTGGCGTTGGTGGCCCTGGTGAACGGGATGCTTGGGTGGTTGCCGACGGTGGGTGGGGAGCCGCTGTCGCTCCAGCGGTTGCTGGGTTGGATCATGGCGCCGGTCACCTGGCTCATGGGGGTCCCCTGGCGGGAGGCGGCGACCGCCGGGGCGCTCATGGGGACCAAGACCATGCTCAACGAGTTCGTCGCCTATCTGGATCTGGCGAAGCTGCCTCCGGGGAGCTTGGAACTCAGGAGCCGGCTGATCATGACCTACGCGATGTGCGGTTTTGCCAATTTTGGCAGTCTGGGGATCATGATCGGCGGCATGGGGGGGATGGTCCCCGAGCGTCGGGACGAGATCGTCGCCCTGGGGATGAAATCGATTCTTGCCGGGACGCTCGCTACCTGTCTCACCGGCGCCGTGGTCGGGGTGGTGGTTTATTGATTGTTGGGAGTTCAAAGGTTACAGAAGATTTGCGGAGCAGGTCGAATGTGTTGATGAAGTCAATCCCGTACTCCTGACAAATGTTCGGTATTGGAACACGTTTTATGGAGTCAGGGGCGGGTTGCTCGTGGGTGACGACAGTTCCTTTTTGGGCAAGTGCCTTGGCGATCAACCACGGATCGGCACCCGCGAGGAATTGACTCTTTGCGGAAGGCTTGTATGCGCTTTGGCCCACTGTTGCAGCTATCTTTTGAAATGCTTCCTGGGTGGCTGTGTCGTCGACGTCGAGGAACATTCCTTGATTCCGGCGGATTTTTACCCAATTGGCCAGCTCATCTTTGCATTCTTTGAGTTCTTCGTAGACATTGACAATGCTTGCGACCTTGCCGTTCGGGATTTCACGGTCGAGCCAATCCCAGAAGCCGGGGCATATGTCAAATGAATAATAACGATTTGATGCCTCGATAAAGACGTTTGAGTCCAAGAAGTACATCAAAATTTCTCCTGCTTATTTTTGAGAAAGAGCTTTTGCACTGTGGCTGGGCTCATGTGGAGGAGTCTTCCTGCTTCCCGCAGCAATAATCTGCCGCTCATTGTGTCGGCCAGGACTGCTCTTGTAAAGCGGCAGCCATTCATGATCGGCTTGGTTTTGTAATGATCTCCGCCCTTGTTGGCTTTAATTTTCCTGTTTTCCTCCCTCCATCGTTTTTGTTCCTGTTGAAAGAAAATCTGGTACTGTTCCTGGGTGATCCTCCCGAGATCCGCGGCGCGACGGGCGATGACGATATCGCTGACTCGGAATATCCGGGAGAGCGTGTCGAGATTCTCCTCCAGGCTTCTTTCATCCAGCCAGTTACTCAGGAATTGATTGCGAGGGGTGAGGAACTCGGCGGCGACTTTGTTGCAAAACGGCTCGATTCCGGTTTTGCGAGGAGAAGGTGCCTCGTTGAGGCGAATGTTGGAGATCCCGCTCTCTCCCAGCCAAATGTGGGCGAGTTCGTGAGCCAGGGTGAAAATCTGCGCAGCCTTGGCGTCCCTTCCATTGATGAAAATCAGGGGGACGAGGGGGTCGGTGATGGCAAACCCCCGGAATTCGTCGACGTTGAGAGTGCGGTGGGTGTTACTGCCGACGAAGCCTGCACGCATGATCCACAGACCGGCCTCTTCGCAACGGTCGCACAGAAGTTCCAGGTACTTTTTCCGGTCTGGTGCCATTGGGTGATCATCCATCCCCAGGGTGGTGCGAATGTCCTGAGCGATGGTTTGAAAACCGTCTTTCATACGGAATTTGCCGACAAAGGGAAGGGGGTCCCTCCCTTGTTCTGTCAGGTATTCCCGATACCAGTCTTGTTGAAAGACGACGTTCTGGATCAGATCGAAAAAATCAGGACTGGGCTGCTCCTGGGGCCATCCTCCCTGGGTGCGCAGATCGGGGATGGGCAACTCCTCCTGGGGAGGTTGCGGCAGAAACAAGTACCCGAACGGGATGTGGGTCTTTTGGGCGACCGTTTCGGCCTGCTTGAAGGTGGGCCTGTCGGTGCCGTTCTCCCACGTTGCCAATCGGTCGACCCGGGTGGGGATCTTCTTGGCGAGTTCGTCTGCCGACAGGGCGGCTCGTTCTCGTGCCCAGCGCAGCATTTGCGGGTTGATCAGTGCCTTGGACATGGGGAAGGTCCAGAAAGACGACGTCACCGACTGTCTGCGGCGATCGTGACATATGTGTATAGTTGTGTCAAGCAATGTTTTAATTTGATCCGCATTTGCGCATCCGTGAATTGGCAGAAACTGTATAATTATTTAATTAAAATTATTCCTAAACTAAATAAGGTTTCCAAGTGATGGTCATTTGTCAGGCCCCTGTTGGCCGGGAGGGAGTTTTTGTCGACGTCGCTCCGTTTTGGCATGTCGCGTGCTTGGCGGGTTCTGCCGGAAAGAATATTCTCCTTGACACTGCGGGTGGTGTGACGGTTGCCCCTGTCCGGGCTGGTCTTCTGGGGTGAGGGAGGTCTGGGGCGGTATTGGTCGGACGGTCTGTAGGTGTTTCCGGAGGGGTGAGGGCCATGGCGGTACCCTATCATGCCTTTGTGATTGCCCTGGTGGGATGCTCTCTGGGGCTGTGGTTGGGCATCCCGCTGGCGAGTCGAATCGGTCTGGTGGATCGGCCTGGGGGGCGCAAGCAGCATCGTTCGGTCACGCCGCTGGTCGGTGGGGCGGCCATGTTCGTCGGGGCGGTGCCGGGACTATTGAGCATATCCGAACCGATGCCCCATCTCACCCGGTTTCTCCTGGTGGTGACCATTATCATGATCGTCGGTGTTTGGGACGACCTCGTCGGGCTTCGGGTGCGGTACCGTTTTTTGACGGAGTTTGCGGTGGCGCTGGCGATCACCCTCTACGGCGGGGTGGCGGTCCGGACGTTGGGGGATCTCCTGGGGTTCGGGGTGGTGAATCTCCATGAGTGGGCGAGTCTCTTCACGATGCTCTGTGTCGTCGGTGTGGTCAACGCTTTCAACATGACCGACGGCCTGGATGGACTGGCCGCTGGTCTGAGTCTGGTCTCTTTCGTGTTGTTGACGGGCTTGGCCTGGGGCGCCGGGCGGATGGGAGAGGCCTTTGGGTTGGGTGTCCTGGTGGCGGTGTTGCTGCCCTTTTTTGGGGTCAACAGCCGCCTATTCGGTCGGAGCCAGGCGGCGACCTTCATGGGCGATGCGGGGAGCAAGTTCCTGGGCTTTACCCTTGCCTGGTTTACCATCGCGCTGTCACAGGGTGAGAATCCGGCGTTTGCGCCGGTGACGGCGCTGTGGTTGATCGCCCTGCCCTTGATCGACATGTTTTCCAGCATCGTTCGTCGCCTTGCCTGGAAGCGTCCACCCTTCGGTCCCGATCTGGATCATCTGCATCATCTGCTGTGGCGGCGGGGGTGGGGGGTGAATGCGATCGTTCTGGGGATGATGGCCATTTCGCTCGCCTTTGGTCTGGTGGGGATCATCCTGCCCCTTCTTGGCGTTCCCGATTTTCTGATGTTTTTTGGGATCCTGGGGATATTCGGTCTCTATTGCCGCTGGGGTTTGCGTCGCTGGGGAGGGAGGACGGGACTGCCTGCGGGTGGAGTGAGTGGGTAACGGGGGGATGGGGTCGGGAGGGTGATCATGGTGTCGACGCGAGCGGCTCTTCCCGGGAGATGGTTGCGCCGGGGGGCGGGCGGACTCCTGCTGGTGGCGGTTGTCCTGGTGGGGGTTCCGGGTATGGCGGCACCCCCGAAGGGGTTGCCCATCGGCATCTTCAGGGCCTTCCCCAAGGTGACGGTGCGGGGCAAGTGGGAGGACAACATCTACAAGGCTGATGGTGGCGCTCAGTCGGACCGGATCGCGATCATCGAGCCGACGATTCAGTTTGTGACCCACTGGCGGAAAAACCAGTTGAACCTGACGGTATCGGGTCAGGTGCAGCGTTTTCAGAATCATCCTCTGGAAAATCGCGAAGACCATACCCTGGAGGTCGATTGGAAGGTCAAACCGTTGCGGAGTCTGGAGTTGAATGCGGGGCTGAGTCGGATCGCCTCGCATGACGAGCGGGGGGCCCCTGGGACCGGGGCGGTGAAGGCGATGCTGGAGCCCAACGCCTGGCTGGAGAATGTTGCCGACGGTTCGGCGCAGTACACCTCCGGGCGGTTTCGGACGGTGATGAAATACGGCTACCACGACAAGAGTTCGGAGAACAACGATCTCTCGGCGCAGAATCGGCACTGGAACGACCTGGGGTTGACTTTGATGTACGCCCTGGCACCCAAGACGGCATTGCTCACCGAGTTGGGATGGTTGGGGTATGTCTACGACACCACCCCGTTGACCGACAGTGAGGAGCGGCGGCTTCTGACCGGCGTTACCTGGACGGCCACCGCCAAGACCGAGGGGGAGCTGAAGGTGGGTGTGACCAGCAAGGATTTCGCCGATCCGGCGAAGGAGGAGGCGACCTCTCTGGCCTTGTCGAGCAACGTCAAGTGGAAACCCCACACCTGGACGACGGTCAATCTTTCGGCCAGTCGCAATTTCGAGGAAGGGGAGGCGGGGAGCGGTTCCTACGTCAACACCATCCTCGGGGCGGATCTGGAGCAGCAGTTGCGCTCGTGGTGGGTCTTGACCTCCAACCTCAGGTTGACCAACAGCGATTACCGGACCGACCGGGCGGAGGATTTGTGGACGGGGGGGGTTGGGCTCGAATACCGGCTTCCCAAATGGTACGTGGTGGGGACGGAATTTTCCAAGTCCAACAAACATTCGACGATGGCCAATTCGGACTATGACAGCAACGCCCTGATGCTCTTTCTGACCGGGGCCTTGTAGCGGCGGGTCCCGGACGTTGCCGTTGAACGGAGCTGGCGACGATGACGGCAGTTGCGGTTCGCCATATCGGGGAATTTCCCGCGCCCCCGTTGCGGTCGATACTGGCTTGGCTGATCAAGCTGGGGCTCTTGTGTGCGATCTCCTGGGTATTGTTGGCGGATCCAGGGGATGGTCTCGACAACCAATACCGGCTGGGTCCGGGCGACAAGATCCAGATTGCAGTCAATGACGAGCCGGATCTGACCCAGGAGACCAAGATCAATCTTAACGGCAAGATCTCCTATTCGTTTCTGGGAGAAATCGAGGTTGCCGGGCTGACGGTCAAGGAATTGGAGGAGAAGATCCATTCCCTGTTGTTGGATGGTTACCTTCGGCAACCGGTCGTTGCGGTCACGGTGGTGGAGCATCGGATCTATTTCGTTAACGGCGAGGTGAGCAAAGCCGGGGGGTATCCCTATCAGCCGGGATTGACGGTCAGGAAGGCGGTCGTCCTGGCCGGTGGGTTCAACGAGCGGGCCGATCCCGAGGCCGTTCGGGTGATTCGTGGCAGCGATCCCCTCTACAAGGAGGTGCCCATTGGATTGGATGATGCGGTCTACCCGGGGGATATCCTGACGGTGCCGGAAAGCTTCTGGTAGGTCGCCCACCATGGAGAAGGCGTTTGCAGCCGTAGTCGACAGTTCTGGCCCGGTCGCTTCGACCTCGTTGGGGGTGGCGGATGCCTATGCGCGTTTGCCGGGGCAGCCTGCGCCGGTCAGGTCGTTGCCCGGGGAGGATGAGGCGCAGAGCGGGGTTCATCTGCGCCATTATTGGCAGGTCATCCGCAAGCGCAAATGGCAGATTGCGAGCATTGCCATCCTGGTATTGGTTCCTACTGCCATCCAACTCTGGTCGATCGTTCCCCTTTTTCAGGCCAGTGCCACCCTGCTGATCGAACAGATGCGGGCCAAGCTCGTCTCCATCGAGGATGTCTATGGGGTGGACATGCAGGCGCGGGGGTACCTCCAGACCCAGTACGAACTCTTGAAGAGCCGGCATCTGGTAGAGGAGGTGATCCGCCGCGAACGTCTTGACCTGGCCCCGGAGTTCGACCCCGAGGTCCTGGCGAAGAGGCGTGGGTGGACCCGGCAGCATTGGATCCCGGAGGGGATCAAGGCCTACCTGCCGGAGCCGGAGGAGGCGCCTTCCCGCAAGGAGGAGAGTTTCGATCCGCGACGCTTCGATTCGTTGGTGGCCCAGGTCAGTGGCAGGATCACGGTCGAGCCGATCAACAAGAGTCAACTCGTTGAGGTGACTTTTGTTTCGGAGGATCCGGAGCTTGCTGCCCGGGTGGCCACCTCGGTGGCACAGACCTATATCGATCAGCAACTCGAGGCCCGGCTCCAGGTGACCCAGCACGCCGCCAACTGGTTGATGAAGCGCCTGGAGGGGCTGCGTGCCACTCTGGAGAAATCGGAGCGGGATCTGCAGCGTTTTCGCGAACAGAGTGGGATGGTGAGCGCTGCGGAGAAGGAGAGCATGGTCAATCAGCAATTGGCTGCGGTCAATCTCCAGTGGATCCAGGCGAAGACCAAGTTGTCGGAGGCGCAGTCGCAGTACGAGCGGGTCCAGGGGATGATCGAGGAGCATGGGGGCGATCTGACGGAGCTGCCGTTGGACGACAGCCCCATGGTGTTGGGGCTCAAGCAGGAGGTCAACAAGCTCGAACTGAATCTCAGTCAGCTCAACGAGCGTTACGGCCCGAAGCATCCCAAGATTCTTCGGGCGACGAGCGAGTTGGCGGAGGTCAAGCGCAAGCTCACCGATGAGATGAACCGTTTGATCGCGGCGGTCAAGAACAGTTTCACCGTTGCCGAGATGCAGGAGCGAAAGCTCGCCCAGCAGTTGGAGGCGCAAAAGCTCAAGGTCCAGGATTATCAAAAGAGCGCCTTCCAGCTCGGTAAACTGGAACGGGAGGTGGAGGCCAACCGCCAGCTCTATGATCTTTTTCTCAAGCGGTTCAAGGAAACCGGGGTAAGCGAAGGGATGGAGGCCTCCAATGCCCGCATCGTCGACCCGGCCAAGCCGCCGTCGGGGAGTTTCAAACCCCGTCGTGGGCGTTCTCTGGCCCTGGCGGGTCTGGTGGGATTGGCGTTGGGGATCATCATTGCCTTTCTGGTGGAGTACCTGGATCGGACCTTCAAGACTCCGGATGAGCTGGAGCAGGCGACGGGATTGCCCCTTTTTGCGACCTTGCCGCTGTTGGGGCGGTCCGGGCGGTCGGTGATCGCCCCGGAGGATATGCTCTCGAAGCAGCCGAAATCGACCTATTCGGAGGCGGTGCGGAGTATTCGTACCGGGATTCTCTTTGCTGACATCGATCGGACGCACCAGGTGGTGATGGTGACCTCGGCGATGCCGGCGGAGGGGAAGACCACGGTGGCGGTGAATCTGGCGCAGGCCTTCAACCAGGCTGGGGATCGGGTCCTGTTGCTGGAGGCGGATCTCCGGCGACCGCGCATCTACAAGGTCTTTGGCCTTGATGACAATCAGGGTGTGACCGGACTCCTGGCCGACCGCAGTATGGTCTCTGGAGGGGAGGGATCGTCGCCCATGAGTTATGCGGGTGCCTCCGAGATGTCCGCCGAGGAGCAGGCGGAGATCCGCAATCAGATTGCCCAGTCGGTGGAGGGGCTGCATGTCCTGCCGGCGGGGGCGGTACCCCCCTTCCCGAGCGAAATCCTCGCCTCCCGGCGCTGGCGACGGATGCTCGAATTGCTCCGCGGGGATTACGACCGGATCGTCATCGACGCCCCGCCGACCCTCATGGTCACCGATGCCCAGATACTGGGGACGCAGGTGGACGGTGTCGTCCTGGTGGTCAAATCGGGCAAGACCAGTCACGACATGGTGCTTTCGGCCTTGAAGCAGCTCTACCTGTCGCATGTTCCCGTACTCGGGTGCGTGTTGAATCATGTCGACATGAAAAAATTGAGTTACTACGGCGGCAGCTACGGTTACGGTTATGGGTACGGCTATGGGTATGGTTACAACAAGGGGTACTATGGGAACCCGGAGTCATCGTGAGAATCTTTCTTTGTCACTTTTTGGTCCCTGCATGACATTCGGTCCTGTTGTGACATTGGGTCCCCTTGTGGGTAGAGGACTTGCTGGGACGACGCGGGGCAGGTGGGGATGATTCTCTCCGGTCGCTGGTATCCGGGATATGCTTTTCTGGCGCTGCTGGGTTTTCTTCTCCTGGGGTGGACGCTTGCGTGGGCGCTGGCCGCGGTCGAGGAGATTCCTGCGGCGAAGGTTCTCGCGGTACTCGACGATCCCGATCAGTCCCGTCCCCCCTCACCGGCGAGGGTGGAGGTGGCCATCGCTGCCTTGACGCGGTCGGCGATTCTGGTCCCGGCCAATGCCGATCTGTTCCTGACGTTGGGGCGTTTGGAGCAGGCCCGGGGGCGTGGCCTTTCGCCCTGGTCGCGACCGGCCAGGCTCGCCTTTTCCCGTTCCCTGGAGCACTACCGGCGGGCGACCCGGATCCGTCCCTCCTGGGGGTATGGTTGGGTCAACCTGGCCCTGGCGGAGCTTCAAGCGGGAGGGTCTGAAGGGGAGGTGATCGCACATCTGGAGCGGGCGATGGTTTTGGCTCCCTGGGAGCCGCCGGTGCAACGCCTGGCGTGCCAGTTGGGGCTGATGCTCCTGGAGCGGTTGGATCCTGCCCATCGGCGGATGGTGATCGATCTTTTCGGGCGGACCTTGGCGCGGCAGCCGGAGTTTCTGGTGCCCCTGCTGGTTTCCCGGCGGCAGGAGTCGTTGATCGGGCCTTTTCTGCGGGAGAATCGGCGGGCGCAGGAGCTTGTGGAGGCGGGGGTGAAATCCCGCAAGGAGCGGTAATGCGGGAGGACTTTTCGCCGGGGGGGGCTCTTCCGGGCATGGTTTCTCCGGGGCTGGTTCTGCCGGAGCGGGACCGCTGGCTCTTTCGAGGGTTTGCGCTGTTGGTACTCCTGGTGCCGCTGCCTCTCGGCAGCAATCGTCCCTGGGCGTGGTTGCTCATGGAGGTCGGTATTTTTGGGCTGTTCACGCTCTGGGCCCTCTCCCGGGCCAGGCGTCCGGAGCCCCTGCCGCGGGCGGTAAGCGAACACCCCTGGCCTCTGTTCCTGCTCCTTCTCTGGAGCTTCTATCCGTTGGTTCAGGTGGTCCCCCTGCCAATGTCGGTGCTGGAGATTCTCTCGCCCTCGGCTCTGGAGATTCGTCGTTTTGTTGGGCAGGAGCCGCTGGCGACGATGATTACCCTCGACCTTCATGCCACCCTGACTTCCTGGCTTAAGGGGATTGCCTATTTCATGGGGTTGTGGCTCGTCCTGGTGCTTGTGAACACCCGCCGCCGACTGAGCCAATTGGCCTACCTTCTGGTGGTGGGTGGCGCCTTTCAGGGGCTCTTCGCCTTCGTCTCCGGTCGGGAGGGGGACGTTCCCGGACTGGTCGGCACCTTTGTCAATCGCAACCACCTGGCCGGCTACCTGGAGCTGACGCTGCCGGTGGTGTTGGGACTGTTGCTTTCGATGATGGCGCACCGATCCTCCCGGGAGAGCGGTCGGGAGCCGCTGCTTCTTCTCCTGGGGCGGGTCAGTGGACGACAGGGGGTCCTGGCGATGTTGGCGGTGCTGATGCTCTTGGCGGTACTGATGAGCCGATCCCGGAGCGGCAGCGTGGTATTGCTGGTCTCGTTGTTTCTCGTCTCCTGGCTGGCCCGCTGGCGGAGTCGTCCGTCCACCCGGGAGAGGCGCCTTCTGATGCCGCTTTTTTTCGTTTCCCTCGTTGCCGGGGCGTGGTTGGGGCTGGGTAACCTGACGCAGCGTTTCCTGGTGACCGACCTCCGGTTCCAGGATCGCTGGCTGGTCTTCGAGGAGACCTGGCGGAAGGTTCTCGACTATCCCCTGGTCGGCAGCGGCAGCGGCACCTTTGGGTTGACCTTCCCCCTTTATCGGGACGGGAGGCTTGCCTTCGATTTCGTGGATCATGCCCATAACGATTACCTGGAAATTCTGGCCGATCAGGGCATCCTCGGCTTCGGCCTGATGACGGCGGCCTTTGTCTTCGTCTGGGTCTCCGTGGCCCGGGCCTACCTCCAGCGGCGGGATCCCTTTGCCCGGGGGATGCTTTTTGCCAGTTTGGCCTCGACCCTGGCGCTCGCCCTTCACGCCGCGACCGATTTCAATTTCCAGATTCCCGCCAATGCCCTCACCTTCATGGTTCTGCTTGGGCTGGGTCTGGCGGCGGCGACCGTTCCCCACGCTGAGGGGCGTGGCGGGGCCCGCCGCGCCGCGAGCCGCGAAGGTTATTCGGGAAGCCGGTCGGGGTCGTCACGGTTTTGACCAAGGGTGGGGCCCCTCTTTCCGGTCCGGGGGGGAGGGGTGTGGAGGTTCTTCCTGGGTCGTCCCGGTGGCTTTTTCGGGAGTTGTTTATTCTTGGAAAGTGGGCCGAAACCTCGCTTGCCTTGACAGCCGCAGCTGCCGCAAAGGCAGCCGTCGCCGCCGCCGTCAGGTCGCCCTGCACCCCCTCCCCTTCACCCCCTTTGGCCTCACCCTCCATCCCCTCTTTCTCCAGGTTGCCGATGAGAA
>JADGCL010000173.1 GCA_015229005.1 Magnetococcales bacterium | reverse complement strand
GAGGCCCCACAACGCCGCATCAAGGTCTCCGGGGCCAATTGTGAACAGGCCCTAGGTGGGCGACCTCTCCCCCGTCAGGTGACGGTAGGCCCGGAGATGCCCGGACACCGCGACCTCGATATCCAACTCCCGAACGGCAACGCGGCGCGCCTCCCGGCCCAGGGTTCGCCGCATCCCGGCATCGACCGCCAAGGTCGCGACCGCGTCCGCCATCCCCCGAACATCGTCGACCGGCAGGATGAAGCCCGACTCCCCCGGACGGACGTGGCGCGAGACATCCCCCACGTCGGTGGAAACCACCGGCAGCCCCATGCTCATCGCCTCCCACACCGCCATCGGCGAGGCCTCCGCACGCGAGGTGCAAAGGTAGATATCCGCCGCTTTCAGAAAACCCCGCACGTCCTGAACGCCATCATGGAACTCGACAAAATCAACCCCCAGCTCCGTGCGCAACCGCTCCAGAGAGACAAAATAGGCCTCCTTGGTGTCGATCACATACCCCAGAACCCGCATCCGCAGGGTCAGGCCGCGCCTCTTGAGTTCGGCGGCCACCCGGAGCAGATGTTCGATCCCCTTGAGCGGCACGAAATTGCCGACGGTGATGGTCGTCACCACCCCCTTCGGCCAGGCGGGATCCCCGACCACCCGCTCCGGGTCGAAACTCGCCGAGTCGACCGGGGCAGGAACCAGGAAGACCGGACGCCTCGCCAAAAAAGGGTAGCGCAGATAGTAGCGTCGCACCCGCTCGCCGGCGACGATGAAACCGTCCGCCCCCAGAAAGGCAACCAGCGGAAACAGCCAACGCAACGCCAACGGCAGGGAGGTGTCGTTCAAATGCCACACCACCTTGACCCCGACCAGGGCCGCCGCCAAAACCCCCTTGAACTGCCAGACCCCGCCGCTCACATGCACCAGCTCGGGACGCTCCCGGGCTAGAACCCGGCAAATCGCCCGGATATCGGCGGGAAAACGCCACAGGTAGCGGCCAAAGAGACGCATGTTGCGAGAAAGAGTCTGCAGGGGAATAGCGACGTGGGCGATCCCGTTGCGCTCCAACAACTCCACGAACCGCTCCGACCTCTCGGTGGGATGGAGAACGACGGTCGCGACACCATGAGCGGCCAGCCTCGGGGTGACCTGGCAGATTCGGACCAGAGGTCCGCCAATACGCCCTTCCTCGATGATATTGACGACCTTCATCCGCCGATTCTCGATGGCAGGAGGGATTCGGGGCAGCACACCCCGGTCCCGGGCTGGAGGGGATGGAGATAGATCCCTGCCCCCCCCAGACCCGACCAACCCGCCGCTGGGCGGCCACGCGAACGCATATCCGACGGGGGACCCTAATACGACGTAAGGCCACCCCGAGAGAAATCACAGAAGTGTTTGCCGCTTCCGCACCCCGTCGATCGTAGACACCGACCGACGGGGTACATCCGCGAAGACCTGCTCAATAGCGATAGATTTCCGGCTTGTAGGGTCCCTCCACCGGGACCCCGATGTAGGCTGCCTGCCGTTCGGTGAGCTGGGTCAGCTTCACCCCCAGTTGCTTGAGGTGCAACCGGGCGACCTTCTCGTCCAGATGCTTGGGCAGGAGGTAGACCCCGACCGGGTAGCGCTCCGGGTGATTCCACAACTCGATCTGCGCCATCACCTGGTTGGTGAAGGAGTTCGACATCACAAAGCTCGCATGTCCGGTCGCACACCCCAGATTGACCAGACGCCCCTCGGCCAGGACAATGATCCGCTTGCCGTCGGGGAAGATGACGTGGTCCACCTGCGGCTTGATGTTCTCCCAGGGGAGATCCCGAATACCGGCGATGTCGATCTCGGAATCGAAGTGGCCGATGTTACAGACGATGGCCTGATCCCGCATCGCCGCCATGTGGGCCC
This sequence comes from Magnetococcales bacterium, assembly GCA_015229005.1. Taxonomy (GTDB): domain Bacteria; phylum Pseudomonadota; class Magnetococcia; order Magnetococcales; family JADGCL01; genus JADGCL01. The sequence continues at coordinate 129 of JADGCL010000173.1, read as the reverse complement.
GGGAGATGACCTCGACGTTGCCCGTCGCGGTGACGAAGATGTTGCCGATCGGCGCCGCCTCCTCCATCGTTACCACCCGATACCCCTCCATCGCCGCCTGCAGGGCGCAGATCGGATCGATCTCGGTCA
>JADGCL010000172.1 GCA_015229005.1 Magnetococcales bacterium | reverse complement strand
ATACGGATCGCCGCATCCGGGGTCCCCCGCTTGGTCAGCATCTCCCGCGCCCGGACCGCCGCCGCCTCGGTCAAGGTAATCCCTTTGGTCGTCCCACCGCTCATACGCCGCTTGCCTCCCTTTTCCTGCGGAAATCCGCCACCGCCGACTTGATGGCATCCTCCGCCAGAACCGAACAGTGGATCTTGACCGGAGGCAGAGCCAGCTCCTCCGCAATCTCCCGATTGCGAATCGCCAGGGCCTCGTCGATGGTCTTACCCTTGATCCATTCGGTGACGAGCGACGAGGAGGCGATCGCCGAACCACAGCCGAAGGTCTTGAATTTGGCGTCGTCGATGACACCTTCCTCATTGACCCGGATCTGCAGTTTCATCACGTCGCCGCACGCCGGCGCTCCCACCATACCCGTCCCCACCTGGGGATCTTCCTTGTCCAGAGAGCCCACGTTCCGCGGGTTCTCATAGTGATCCAGAACCTTGTCGTTGTAAGCCATGACCATCTCCTCGAACCACGGTAAGCACTCACTTGCTGCCCGGAAAGCGGTCTCCCGCGCCCGGCACCCGGATTCTCAATGGGCTGCCCATTGGACCGACTGGATGTCGATCCCCTCCTGCATCATTTCCCACAAAGGCGACATCTCCCGCAATCGCTCCACCGCCCTGACCACCGTTTCGATAACGAATTCGATCTCCTCGGCGGTCGTCGATCTTCCCAGCCCAAAACGGATCGAGGTGTGGGCCATATCCTCCGCCACCCCCATCGACTTGAGAACATAGGAGGGCTCCAGAGAGGCGGAGGTGCAGGCCGATCCCGAGGAGACGGCAACATCCTTGATCGCCATCATCAACGACTCCCCCTCCACATAGCCGAAGGAGAGATTGAGATTGCCCGCCACCCGCCGCGTGAGATCCCCATTGAGTTGGACATGGGTGAGCCGTGAAAGGATTCCCTCGCGCAGCCGTTCGCGCAGCGCCAATATCCTCCGGCTCTCCTCGACCATCTCACGACCGGCTATCTCGCACGCCTCCCCCAGACCGACCAGGAGCGGTGTCGCCAACGTCCCCGAACGCATCCCCCGCTCATGACCGCCACCATGGATGATCGGCTTCAACCTGACCCGTGGCCGCCGCCGAACATAGAGGGCGCCAACCCCCTTGGGCCCATAAATCTTGTGGGCCGAGATCGACAGAAGATCGATCTTCATCGACTCCACATCCAGCGGGATCTTGCCCACCCCCTGAGCGGCGTCGCAGTGAAACCAGACCTTCCGCGCCCGGCAGATATTCCCGATCTCCGCAAGCGGTTGGATCACCCCGGTCTCGTTGTTGACGGCCATGACCGAAACCAGCAACGTCCTGTCGGTGATCGCCGCCTCCAACTCCCGGAGATCCAGCAGCCCGTCCACCCCAACCGGCAGATAGGTGACCCGGAACCCCTCCTCCGTCTCCAGATGCCGGCAGGTATCCAGGACCGCCTTGTGTTCGGTGGTCACGGTGATCAGGTGATCGCCCCGTTCCCGACCGAAACGGGCCACTCCGGCAATCGCCAGATTGTCCGACTCCGTTGCCCCGGAGGTGAAGACGATCTCCCGGGGATCGGCCCCGATCAGGGCAGCCACCTGCCCGCGCGCCCTCTCCACCGCCTGATCGGCTTCCCACCCGAAGGAATGGGAGCGGGAGGCCGGATTGCCGAATCGCTCCACAAACCAGGGCAGCATCGCCGCCAGGACCCGTTCATCCATGGGGGTCGTCGCCTGATAGTCCATATAGATGGGAAGTTTCATCTCGCGTCCTTTACCCCGCCAACCGGCGGATCGCTCGCCCCAAGGCCTCGATAAACCCATCCACATCCTCCTGCCTCGTCCCCCGACCCAGGCTGATGCGGATGGCACTTCCAGCCAACTCTCCCGGGACCCCCATCGCCACCAGAACCGGCGAGGGTTCCCGTTTACCCGTGGCGCAGGCCGAACCGCTGGCGATGGCATACCCCTCAAGGTCCAGATTCATCACCAGGGTCTCACAATCCAGGCCCGCCATCCCGAAGGCGGTGGTGTTGACCAGACGCTCCGCCCCGGCCCCGAAAATCACCCC
>JADGCL010000171.1 GCA_015229005.1 Magnetococcales bacterium | reverse complement strand
CGGCAAACTCGGCACCCTTCTCCTGCTGACACCCTTGGCGTTGCTGGCCATCATGGTGATCAGCCGTTTCTCGGTGGTGGATTTCATGTCTCGATTCGTGCGCAAACCCGATCCTCCCGTCGCAGCAGCGGATAAAGCCACCGGCAAGGCCGCCAAAAGGCGTTCGGGCTTTACCTGGCAGGCAATCTTTCTCCTGCCCCTGGGGCTGATCGCCCTCCTCCTCGAAGGGATCCACTTCGTCTATGACTGGCTCCGGGCCATCCGCCTCGGTCGCAAGCCCCTGCCCCCGCTCGCCCAACCACCGCTGCCGGAGGAATCCGATTTCCCTCTCGAATCCGACACCGATTTTCGCACCGACATCCGAACCGAGGTCCGCACCGACAGTCGTGCCACGGTCCGTGTCGACTCCAGAAACCAGCGCCTCGAACCTACCCTCGATCCCGAGCCATCATCCGCCAAGGGTCCCGAACGGACCTCCGCAGGAATGGGAGCGCCACCGCGCCCACAGACGATACCCGTCAGCGGCAACCAATCTCCCCACCCGGGAGTGGCCCGAAAAAGCGCAACATCGGTCCCGACCCCTCCTGTGGTCGACCCCAAGAGAGAAAGTTCGGCTCGGCAACTCCCCGTCCCTCCCCGGGTTGCCGGACCGAAAGAAGTTCCCCAAGACCGGGAGCCCCCCCGACCCACAGCCCCGACCGCCCCTCCTCGGCAACAGGAGAGCCTGCCCCCGCAAGCAAGAGACCCGGTGAGGGAGCCCTCGCAAACGGGTCTCCGGGCGATACCGCCAACCAACCAACCCCCACTGTTGCCGGCCCCGGTCCCGCTTTCAACAGGCCCGGTTTCACCACCAGTCGCTCCTCCCCCTCCCCAATCGGCGGGCATCGCCCTGCAACCGGGAGAAAGGGCGTTCCAGCCTTCCGATCCGGCACTGCCACCACCGGCAGACCCGATCGCCCAACCCGAAGCCGTTGCCCCCCCTGAACCAGCCGACGGGCTTCCATCACAGCCGGCATCCCCCGCGTCGTCGCCCGGCACAGTAACGCTGCCTCCATCCGACGAGCCTCCACAACCAGAAGCGGACATACCGCCGGCACCAGTTCGGCCCTTTCGGAGCGAGACAGCGCTCGACCGTTCCCCGTCTCCGCCCCCTGACTATTCCCCAAGGAGAGATCCCGATCTGGAACCGGATCTCCCCGAAGAACCGGAGATCGACGAGTTCCCGGAACGGCCCCGCAGGGGGGATCCCGATGATCACCCGGAATTGAGCCGGGGGGGGGAGACCATCATCCCATCAGTGCGAACCGACAGGGACGACGACCCCTTGGAATTGGATATCGCCCTGGGGCGCAGGCTCCATCTCGAACCCGACCTGGAGCCGGTGGAATCGGTCTCACCGGCCCGGCGTGTCTCCAAGGAGCCCCTCCCCTTTCCGGAACCCCCCTGGCCGGAACCTCTCCCCGGGCCCAGCCTCCCGGCCCAACGGGCCGAGCCCTCGCTGGACGATGCCGCTGCCACCCTCCCGCACACCATGCCTCCTGAAGACGAGCCCTTCCTGTCGTCTCGGAATCCGCTCTCGATGCCGGTCCGGGAAGCGCCGCTCCTCTCTCCCGAAGCGGAGGTTGTCCCTCCCCACCCGGAGGAGCGGGAACCGATCCTGACAGAGCCCTCGCAGCCGCCGGATATCGACACCGATGCGTTCCCTTTCCCTCCTGTCGTCGACGAGGATGAACTCGACGGGGAACGATCCTGGGTCGATCACCACCCCCGCCTCTCTGAATCGGAGAATGCCGGGGAGGAGAGCGACATCTTTGTCACCGATCATTCGGCCTCCGGCACCGCGCCCCAGAGGTTTGTCCCCACCCATCCCCACTTCGATACCGATCCCCTCTTCGACACCGACCTTGCCGGAGAGGGAAGACCAGACGACTCAAGGGAGATGGCACCCACCGGCAACGCCTGGGAACAAGTGGCCGACTCTGGCGGCCCCACCGCCGACCGGCAGCGCCTCGAACCGGATTTCTCACCTGCGACAAAGAGCCCGGGGACGATACCGATGATCTGTCCCTTGATCTTGAAATCGGCCAACTTGCG
>JADGCL010000170.1 GCA_015229005.1 Magnetococcales bacterium | reverse complement strand
AACCTGCGTCAGGTTCTGGATTTCGTGGCTTCCGTGCCCATGGTGGCCCTGTTCGACGAGTTTGACGCCCTGGCCAAGGAACGCGCCGATGCGGCGGACCATGGCGAGCTGAAAAGAGTGGTCAACGCCTTCTTGCAGCTTCTCGACGCCTACAATGGGAGAAGCCTGCTCATTGCCGCCACCAATCACGAAGGCATTCTGGATGCCGCCGTTTGGCGCAGGTTCGACGAGGTTCTGGTTTTCGAACCGCCCAACCTGGAGCAGTTGCGGAAACTGCTGGCCTGCAAGCTGCGCGGTCTGCGACGGAATTTCGAGGTGGACAGCAACGAGATCACCAACCTCTTCAAGGGGATGAGCCAGGCCGATGTCGAGCGGGTTGTGCGCCGTGCCGCCAAGGAGATGGTGCTATCCGGCAAGGAGTTTCTGGACGAGCGGCATATCAAGTCGGCCATCCGCCGGGAAGATGCGCGCCAAGCCCGGATGAAGCGAGGTTGATGATCAATGGCTGAATCCTATCCTCATCTGCCGCTGCGACGTGAAGAGCCGATTCGAGAAAAAAGACCTCCTGGGTTTCCACGAGTGAAAACACCCGATGACGTCTATGCCCATGGTCGCGGGTTGCAGCAGAAACTGGCTTCTGCCTTGGAGCAAACCTCTTCTGATATTGGTGGGTTTGATCAACGCCGTTTGTTTCGATTTGAGGTTCAGAAAGGGACGGCTCTTGACTATTTTGATCTTCGCCAGATTTGCACTGAAATAGAATTTGTCAGTCAGGAAGGCGATGATGTAGTGATTGGTTTCGCAAATGATGCGGCATTGGCTGAGTTTGAGTCTCGATTGGCTTCTCTGGCCACCACAGGTCAAGTTACCAACGAAAAGGTTTTTTACGCGCTAAAAAGTGTGGATGGCTGGAAACCTGAAGATCGTAAGGGATGGGCACTGAAAAAACAGGGCCTTCCAGAATCGGACTCCTTCCTGTTGGATGTGGAGCTGTGGCCCCTGGAGGATAATCATCAGGAACGAGGCCAAGAATGGGAGGCATTCGAGGCGTGGTTGACCCATGAGGGTATCGAGAAGAAGGACCAAGTCAAGCAGTCCGGTTTGACTCTCTACCGGGTGCGATGCAACGCTGTCCAGGCTCAGCAGCTTCTCAGACATCGGGATGTGCGGTCGGTAGACCTGCCGCCCAGCTTCGGTTTGGAACACTCCGTCGTCTTTCAGGATATCCAGAATTTCCCTATCGTCAGTGCCCTGGGCGAGCAAGCTCCCGGTGTCGTGGTCCTGGATAGCGGCCTGGCCACGGGACACCCCTTGTTGGGGGCGGCAGTGGGGGACGCCCAAAGTTTTCTGCCTGGTGAGTCTGCCGCCGATGAAAATGGGCATGGCACCCATGTGGCTGGGTTGGCCCTGTACGGGGATTTCGAGAGCAGTCTGCGCTCCGGTTTATTCGTAGCCACGCTGCGCCTGTTCAGCGGCAGGATTCTCGACAGGAACAACGAGAACACCTCTGGCTTTGTCGAGAAGCATATCGAAGAGGCAGTGCGGTATTTCGTCAGCAATTACGGCTGCCGGGTCTTCAATCTCTCCTTCGGTGACGCCAATAAACCCTACCTGGGCGGCCACTTGAAAGGACTCTCCCTGACCCTGGATGCCCTTTCCAGAGAACTTGGGGTGCTGTTCGTGGTTTCGGCGGGTAACCACAGGATCGGCGAGGATTCCCCTGATGGAGTTGCCTGGCGGGACAACTAACCGCACTACCTGCTGGACGAAACATGGCGGATTATTGAGCCTGCCCCGGCGTTGAATGTACTCACCGTGGGCAGTCTGGCCCGACACAACCAAACCTACAACAGCCAGCGCTACCCGCTGGACCCGTCTGAGATCCCTATTGCCCAGCCGGATCAGCCATCTCCCTTCACCCGAAGCGGACATTCCGTGGATGGGGCCATCAAGCCGGAATTGATGGCTCATGGCGGCAACTGGGCTCTCAATACTCGGGCTGGCAGCGCATTGTTGGATCGGGTTGCGGGTCTGGGGGTCGTCTCGACCAATCATCAATTTGCCATTGGCCATTTTTTTACCGTCGATTCGGGGACCAGTATGGCCGCGCCCCAGGTGGCCCATCTGGCGGCGTCTATCCTGC
>JADGCL010000016.1 GCA_015229005.1 Magnetococcales bacterium | reverse complement strand
CATTCGGTGGCATGTCGGTCGACTGTGGGTCATGGAGCTACGCAAGCGAAGTCAACGACATCGGTTCTCATGGGAGAGTGTCGTGCGGCGTCCGTGGTTTCACGCCCTGCCAGAACCTGTTCTTCGACGCTGAACGTCGGGCAGAACCTGGGAGCCGGATGCCTTAATCGGGCACGTCCGGTTCTGCGAGGGGGGCGGCCAGTAATGGCCGTCCCTACCTCACCGGGGAGGCTCTGCCGCCCCCCAGTGGGGTTTGGGGCAAAGCCCCAAGGTTTTGCCTTTGACTTTGCCTTTCGCGCCCGATCACACCAAGCGGATCCCGCGTTCTTTGCGGGATCCGCGCCGGCGCGGGCCTCGGCATTCCGACCATTGGGGCCGGGTTTTTCGGCCCCAATGGTCGGAATGCGCTCTGCGTAAGGCAGGCCGCCGAAGGCGGCGCGGGCGGCGGTAACCATCAACAAGCCAACGGTGACAGGACCAAAGGCGAAAACGGGTTCATCCCGCGAGCGGCAGGGATTCAGCGGGAGGGGAACATCTTGAGGATGGCAACGATGAACATCGCTTGCCCGGTGGCCACGCCGAACATCCACTTGACGAGGTCGGCCTTGGCTTCTGATATTTCGCGCCGGACTATTTCGATTTCGCGCCGAACCCTCTCGATTTCCAAGGTTGCTTCCTTGATGCCACCTTTGGTGGCCATCTCCTCGAGGCGGGAATCGCGCACCTCACGCAAGGCGGCGACGACCTCCTCGGCCTGATCCTCGGTGAATCCGGCGGCCTTGAACCGCTTGGCATAGGACAGGGTGTCGAACGTCACGGCAATGCTCACGGCGATCTCCTCCTCGCCCCGTTCTACCAGATCCCCTTGGACGGGTCATCACCCTTTTCGCTACGCCAGCGCAAAACCTGCCGGAAACGTCCTTGATACCCATCTCGAGATCCCGAGTGCAGGGGAAGGGGGGTAGGGCTTCCTTTTTTGTTTGCCCGTGTCCAGTATGCAGGGGTGCCGTGGGGGACTTTGTCGCCTCTGCCTGTTGAGACCTGGAGTCTCATCGACTCTTGCCGGGGTCCCGGGGTCGCCACGGTCCCCGGCGGAGATCCAGGCGGCGGCGCCCCGAGGTCTGGCTTTTGGCTTTGTCTTTGTGCGCCCTTGCACCCAAGTGGGTCCCACGTTCTTTGCGGGGTGTGCGCAAGGCGATTGGAACCCGACATGACTGCCATCACCTTCGACATGCTCAACTTAGTGTGTTGCGCGGAATTCCTGGCGGACCGAGGCAATAAGTCCCCTGAATCCATCTTGAGATAACAATGTTATCGTAATCATGAAAGCGCTCTTCTGGCCAGATTTGTCGACTGACGGCTCACCCGGGATCTTCCTGGGAATTCCGCCGCCCGGGAGGAGCGCTACCCCGGTCCGGGTTTCACCTCCATGATCCGTGGCCGTGCGGACAAAGATCTTCGCCAGACCTTGTTTCCCGCCGGAGGGAGAGCCAAGATTGCCCCGGTCGGGAGCCGGTGGCCAGGATGCGCCATCAGGGGTCGGAAACGGCGGCTTCACCTCCCCGGCAGCGTGTTCGCCAACCCCAGGAGGGGGCATGACCGATCCGGAGAGAAGCGTCGCCTTTCAGGGAATTCGAGGGGCCTACAGCGAAAAAGCCTGCCAGGAGAAGCTGCCGGGTCTCCTGCATCTGCCGATGAAAAGCTTCGAGGATGTCTTCCAGGCGGTGGAGGACGGGCGGGTCCGCTACGGCGTCATCCCCGTCGAAAACAGCTCCGCCGGGGTGGTGGCCGACAGCTACGATCTCCTCGCCGTGCATCACCTGCGCATCCTCGGGGAACACTTCCTCCGCGTCCGCCATGCCCTCCTGGGACTGCCGGGCGTCGCCCTGGAGGAGATCCGCGCCGTCCACTCCCATCCCCAGGCGCTGATGCAGTGTCAGCGGACCATCCGCAGTCTCGGCTGGGACCGGATCGCCTCCTACGATACCGCCGGGGCGGCCCGGGATCTCCTCTCCCTGGGCAACCGCGAACACGCCGCCATCGCCTCGGAACTCTGCGCCGACCTCTACGGACTCAGCCTCCTCCGGCGCGACCTCCAGGACAACCACGGCAACACTACCCGCTTTCTGGTGATCGGCAAGGAAGACAACTGCCCGGCCATCGCCGAAGGCCTCCCCTGCAAGACCAGTCTCCTCTTCGAGGTGCGCAACATTCCGGCGGCGCTCTACAAATGTCTCGGTGGCTTCGCCACCAACGGCGTCAATCTCACCCGTCTGGAGTCCCGCCCCGTCCCCGGGAAAAACTGGAGCTACCACTTCTATCTCGATTTCCAGGGGCGCCCCGAGGATCGGGCCTCCGCCCTCGCCATCGAGGAGCTGGGTTTCTTTACCGAAACCTTGAAGATCCTCGGCTGCTACCCGGAGGCCAACAACAGTGTGGAGTGACCGGTCGCGATGATCGCCCATCCAGAAATCGACCCGGTGATGTTCCACCTGGGGCCGGTGGCCATCCGCTGGTACGGGATGATGTACGCTCTGACCTTCCTCCTGGGGTGGCCCCTCCTCAAGCGTCGCAGCCGGCGGCTGATGCCGGACCTCAGCCAGGATCAACTGAGCGATATCCTCCTCTGGGTCCTGATGGGGGTTGTCCTGGGCGGACGGCTGGGGTACGTCCTCTTTTATCAGTTCGATTATTATCTCTCTTCGCCCCTCTCCATCTTTCGCGTCTGGGAGGGGGGGATGTCCTTTCACGGCGGCCTTATCGGCTGCCTCGTCGCCTGCGTGGTCGCCAGCCGCCGCTTCGGCAAACCCTGTCTCGCCCTCGCCGATCTGGTGATCCCCATCGCCCCGATCGGTCTTTTTTTGGGACGGATCGGCAATTTCATCAACGGCGAACTCTGGGGACGCCCCACCGAGGTCCCATGGGGGATGCTCTTCCCCCACGCCGGTCCCCTCCCGCGCCACCCCAGCCAGTTGTACGAGGCGGGGCTCGAAGGGGTCGCCCTCTTCGTCATCCTCTGGTGGCTCGGGCGTCGTCGGCACGGGCACGGCTTCCTCCTGGGGGCCTTCTTTCTGTTCTACGGGCTCTTCCGCTTCCTCGTGGAGTTCGTCCGTGAACCGGACGCCCAGTTGGGACTCCTGGCCTGGGGCCTGAGCATGGGACAATGGCTCTGTCTGCCCATGGGGCTTCTGGGAGTCTGGATCCTGTGGAGCGCCCGATCAGCGAAGCCGTGACCCCCCCCGGCGAAGAGGGCGAGGAACACCCCCTCAAGGCCACCGCCGCCGAACTGCCCCTCCTGCCCGGGGTTTATCGCTTTCTCGATCGCGAGGGCAAACCCCTCTACGTGGGGAAGGCCAAACAGCTCCGCAAGCGCGTCCTCTCCTACTTTCGCGGCGGCGACGCCCCCTCGCCGGCCATCCCCGCCCGGATCCGGGTGATGCTGGGCCAGGCCGTCGGTCTGGAGATCGCCGTCACCGATTCGGAGAACGACGCCCTCGTCCTCGAAGCCAATCTGATCAGGGCCCTGAAACCCCGCTACAACGTCCTCCTCAAGGACGACAAATCCTTCCCTTTCCTGCGTCTCACCACCGACCACCCCTTTCCCCGACTCGATCTCTATCGGGGATCCCGGCGCGAGGGGGGGCGCTTCTTCGGACCCTACCCGTCGGTGGTCGCGGTCCGCGAAACCCTGCGCTGGCTGCAACGGATCTTCCCCATCCGCCAGTGCGAGGACGGGGAATTCTCCCGTCGTCAGCGCCCCTGTCTGCAATTTCAGATCGGCCGCTGCGCCGCCCCCTGCTGCCAGCGGATCGACGCCGAGGCCTACGGCCAGGTGATCCGGGAAGTGACCCTCTTCCTCGAAGGCCGGGATCACCAACTGGTGGCGGGGCTGCGGCAAAGCATGTGGCACGCCGCCGAGGCACGGCGCTTCGAGGAGGCCGCCCGACTGCGGGATCGCATCACCGCCGTCGAACACGTTCAGGAACGGCGGCGGCTGGCGCCCAACCTCCCCGCCGACAGCCGCGGCGATCTCGACGTGATCGCCATCAGTCAGGGAGAGGGGCGCAGCGCGATCCAGGTATTCTACATCCGCGGCGGCATCAATCTGGGCAATCGCGGCTTCTTCCCGGATAACACCGACGGCGTCGGTGCGGAAGAGGTGCTGCGCGCCTTTCTCACCCAGTATTATCCCCGGGATCCGAGCCGGATCCCCCCCAGGATTCTCCTCGACCGCCCCCTCGCCGATGCGGAGTGGCTCGCCGAAACCCTGGGCGCTCTCCGCACGGCGAAGGTGGAGCTCCATGCGCCGCAACGCGGCGGACTCCGCCAGCTCGTGACCATGGCAAAGAGCAATGCCGACGAATCCCTCCACCGCCTCCTGAGCGGTCGCGAGAGCCAGCGTCGCCTTCTGGCCGAACTGGGAGAGCTCCTGGGAATGGAACACCCCCCGGAACGGATCGAGGTTTACGATATTTCCCACATCCAGGACAGCCATCCGGTCGGCTCGCTCATCGTCTTCGGACCCCAGGGGTTCATCCCGGCGGGGTATCGCCGCTTCTCCCTCGAAGGCGAGAGCGCCGCCGACGATACCGCCCGCATGGCAAGCGTTCTCGGTCGGCGTTTCGCCCATCTGCGGGATGAGCCCGAGGCGGCGCACGGGGAAGCGGAGTGGCCGGATCTCATCCTCCTCGATGGAGGTCGGGGACAGCTCAATGCCGTCCTCGAAGTGGCCCACGACCTGGGAATCAGCGGTCTCGCCCTGGCCGCCCTGGCCAAAGGCCCCGAAAGAAACGCCGGCAGGGAGCGGCTCTTCTTGCTGGGGGTCGAGGAGCCGGTTATACTACCCGAGACTTCTCCTCTTCTGTTTTTATTGCAGAAAATCCGCGACGAGGCCCACCGTTTCGCGGTAGGGTACCACCGCCTGCGACGACAGAAGGCAGCAAGGCGCTCGGCCCTGGACGAGATTCCCGGGATCGGTCCGCAAAGGAAGAAGGCACTGTTGAAACAGCTGGGGTCGGTGCGGGCCATTCGCGAAAGCACCCCCGAGGATCTGACCAGGATCGCCGGGATCCCCCCGAAGCTGGCGACCCTCATCCTGCAAACCCTGAACGAAGAGACCTGACCCTCCGCCATGATCTGGAATTTACCCAACTCACTGACGGCGGTCCGTGTCTTCCTGATCCCCTTTTTCGTCGGCTTCGCCTTCCTGCCGGGAAGGCCGGGGCTCATCCTCTCGACCCTGTTCTTCAGTCTTGCCGCCATCACCGACTGGGCCGACGGCTACATTGCCAGGCGGCGCGGGCTCTATACCAGTTTCGGGCGCTTCTTCGATCCGGTGGCGGACAAGCTCCTGGTGATCTCGGCCCTGCTTCTGCTTCTCTCCGAAGGGCGGGCGCACCTCCTCCTGGTGATGGTGATCCTCGCCCGGGAGATCATCATCATGGCCCTGCGGGAGAGGATGTCCGGCCTCGGGATGGGGGTCCCGGTCTCCTCCATCGGCAAGTGGAAGACCGGCTTCCAGATGGCCGCCATCATTATGCTCCTGCTTCAGGATGGCCTCTTCGATATCCCTTTCCAGATTCCGGGAACCTTCTGCCTCTACATCTCTGCCCTCCTCGCGGTGTGGTCGGGGTACGTCTACTTCACCGACGCCTGGCCGAAAATGCACGCACGGGGATAGCCGCCGGTGAAAAACAGGCGCAGCCCGCCGGGAAAAGGCCCCGGGGAGGAATCCCGGGCGCACGGGGTTGACGAATGCGCTTCCATCCTCTAGTTTAATGCCCGCTCGCCGAGGTGCGGAGGGGGGGGCGCCGGTCGTTCCGGGCGCTGCCTCCCGGTTCCACGACGAGTGCGGGCGGGAGTAACTCAGGGGTAGAGTGCAACCTTGCCAAGGTTGACGTCGGGGGTTCGAATCCCCTCTCCCGCTCCATCTCTCCTCCCGGTCCGTGGGGGCCCCTGACGGAGGCGTCGCTCTTTTTTTATCCCTCCCCCTTGCGAAGAGCCGGCAGGTTCCCCATCTCCTGGGTTCTTCGCCGCGAGGTTGTCCGTCGGCGGCAGGGGTGTGGTGGTCGTTCAACTCTCGGTGTTCCAAATCATCTTTTTTCGTCGGTTTCCGTTCGAGCCGGGTGCGGTCATCGGCGCCGGGGACAGGTGGGGGATGGCGTGGGGCGCCGGTGGGCCCGACCTGGAACGGTACAACGGTCAACGGTGACCTTTGAGCCCCGGCGGTATCTTCCGGCCCGGGGCAGATTGGATTGCAGCGACAATGGATAAGACTGGAATTGCATTGGGACAGAGAAAAGGGGCGCAGGCCATGTTCTACCCGGATCAGAGGGTGTGCATCTTCATCGATGGCTCGAACCTCTATGCCGCCATCCGCTCCCTCGGATTCGACTTCGATTATAAGAAGCTCTTGGACTATTTCCATACCCGCTGCCGCTTGGTCCGCGCCTATTACTACACGGCTTTGGGCGATGAGCAGGATTATTCTCCGATTCGTCCCTTGGTGGATTGGTTGGCGTACAATGGCTATACGGTGATCACCAAGCCGATCAAGGAGTACGTGGACCCGACCACCGGCCACAAGCGGACCAAGGGGAATATGGACATCGAGATCGCAGTGGGGATGATGAAGATGGCCCCACACTACGACCATGCGGTCCTCTTCTCGGGCGACGGTGATTTCCGTTCCGTCGTCGAGACCGTTCAGGATCTCGGCAAACGGGTCACAGTTGTCAGCTCCCTGATGACCCAGCCACCGATGATCGCAGACGAATTGAGGCGTCAGGCCGATCAGTTCATTGAACTGAACACGATGAAAGAGGACCTCCTCCGCAAACCGCCAGTCTTGGGTTGATCGCCGATCGCTTGCCCCGCGGTCTCCTTTGCGGAGAAAATTCCCTGCTCGGATCGATGGTCGTTGTCGCCATCCCTGGACCGGTCTGTCTTGGGTCCCTTATACTGGGGCGATTTTTTGTTCGGGAGCCGGCATCCTGAGGCTCCCTCCCCGGTTGTCTCCGCCGGTGTCGGTCGTCTCCACCGGTAATGGTGCGACCCTTTCACCTGACCGTGATCAGGCTTGGATCGGGGCCAGCGATGGCAGAGGGGTTGTCACCGCTCTCCGATCGACGCCCCCCGGCTGGACTGACGCGGGGCCACACACAAGGCGGTGAGGACAGGAATCATGGGCAAGCGAGCCTTTGTATTTCCCGGTCAAGGTTCACAGGCGGTCGGCATGGGTCAGGCCCTCTACGCACATTCGGAGAGTCTGCGACAGCTCTTCGTCGAGGCGGATCGGGTACTGGATTTCCCGCTCACCAGGCTCATGTTCGAGGGCCCGGAAGAGACGTTGAGGCTGACCGAGAACACCCAGCCGGCACTGCTCCTCACGGCGGTCGCGGCGTTGACCCTGATCCGGGAGGGGACGGATCTTCGTCCCGATTATGTGGCCGGTCACTCCCTTGGGGAGTATGCCGCGATCGTGGCTGCGGGCGGGTTCGGTTTTGCGGATGCGCTTCGCCTGGTACGGCTCAGGGGCAAGGCCATGCAGGCGGCGGCACCCGTTGGATCGGGGGCGATGGCGGCCATGCTGAACCTGGGCGTGGCGGAGGTGGAATCTCTCTGCCGCGAAGCCGCCGAAGCAACGGGGATGGTCTGCACCCCAGCCAACTACAATACCGATGCCCAAATCGTCATCTCCGGCAGCAAGGTGGCAGTGGAGAAGGCGGTCGAGTTGGCCAAATCGCGCGGGGCCAAGCGGTGCATCTCCCTGCCGGTCTCGGCCCCCTTCCATTCGCCATTGATGGCCCCGGCCGCCAAAGTGATGGCCGAAGCCCTGGACAAGGTCGAGATTCGTAATCTCGAAGTGCCACTTGTGGCCAACGTTACCGCCCGCGAGGTGACGGATGGGGCGGAAGTCCGCCGTCTCCTGGTCGAACAGGTAACCGGAGCAGTCAAGTGGGAAGCCTCCGTGCTGCGTCTGGTCGAGTTGGGGGTCTCGGCGGTGATCGAGGTCGGCACCGGCAAGACCCTGACCGGGATGGTCAAGCGAATCGATAAAAATCTGCAAGGCGCAGCCGTCAATGTCCCGGAAGACTTGGCCGCTGTTGCCGCCCTCTAGGACCTGTTCACAATTGGTTCCGGAGGCCTTCAGGCAAGGCGTGGGGCCTCGAGCAGCGCAGCATACACGCAGTATGTGAGCAGCGGAGAGGCCCCCAACGCCGCATCAAGGTCTCCGGGGCCAATTGTGAACAGGACCTGGTTGCGCGTTGATAAACGGGCTGGTTGTCCGTCCGGGAGAGCGGGCCGGCTTCGAGGGGATGGAGTGAACCGTTGAAGCCGTGAAGCCTGGCGGGGTTCTCTGTTTGGCCATGCCGGGTCGAAGAGGAGTGCGAACAGGCTTCTCCGGTACTCCGCGAGGTGTCGTTCGGACAACGGGCCAATGGTCCACAGGCGGTTTCCCGAAGAATAGCGTCCGCAATTCAAAGGCCCTGGGACGGGTCGTCACTCAAGACACTCGAGAAGTGGTCACCCCCATGAGCATGTTGCAACAGCAAGTCGCCATCGTCACTGGTGCCACCAGCGGAATCGGTCGGGTGATCGCCCTGGCCCTGGCCAAAGAGGGAGCACGGATCTTCGTTGTCAGCAACGAACCGCAGAAGATCCCCGAAACCCTCGCCGAAATCCGTCAACTCTCGCCGGAGTCGGAGGCCCGCGAGGTGGATGTCACCTCCGCTGCCGCCGTCGAAGAGGCGATCAAGGCCGTGCAGGAACGGTACGGACGTATCGATATCCTGGTCAACAACGCCGGAATCACCCAGGATAACCTCCTGTTGCGGATGGGAGAAGAACACTGGGATCGGGTCATGGAGGTCAACCTGAAGAGCGTCTACCGCCTGACCCGGCTGGTGCTGCGCCCAATGATGAAGGCCCGTTACGGTCGCATCGTCAACATTTCCTCCGTTGTTGCCCTGACCGGGAACCCCGGGCAAGCCAATTATTCGGCCTCGAAGGCTGCCCTCCTTGGTTTTACCAAATCGGTGGCGTTGGAGGTGGCCAGTCGCCAGATCACCGCCAATTGCGTCGCACCCGGTTTCATCGAGACGGCGATGACGGCAAAGCTGAGCCCTGAAGTCAAGCAGGCGATGCTCTCCCGAATCCCCCTCGGAACCATGGGGAAACCGGAAGATGTGGCAGCAGCCGTCCTCTTTCTGGTCTCCGAGGCTGGTCGGTACGTTACCGGCGAGACGCTGCATGTCAATGGGGGCATGTACATGTCCTGATGTCCCCTTCTGTCGGGCCATTCTCGGGAAAGATCTTGCGGTACGTTCCCCACGGCTTGGCAATGTGATATGAAGAGCCAACAACCGCACACTGAGGTGTGCCTATTGGGAGGAAAGGAGGTGAGAGAATGAGTACTATCGCGGAGCGCGTAAAGAAGATTGTTGTGGAACAGCTTGGTGTCGAGCCGGATCAGGTGACCGAGGAGGCCAATTTCGTCGACGATCTGGGGGCCGACTCCCTCGATACGGTGGAGCTGGTCATGGCTCTGGAGGAAGAGTTCGGTTGCGAGATCCCGGACGAGGCCGCCGAGAAGATCACCACGGTGAAGCAGGCCATCGATTACATCACCCGGAACATCGAGTCCTGAATCGCTCGTGCTGGTGTGATTTCGAGCGCCTCACTCGGAAAGGAGGGTGGTGCTGCGTCTTGCTTCGGAGAGGGCCATGGACCGGAGAGTGGTCATAACAGGTGTCGGTCTGGTTACCCCACTGGGGACCGGAACCGATGTGACTTGGAGTAGTTTGCTCGCCGGCAAATCGGGGATCGGTCCCATCACCCGTTTCGACGCCACGGAGTATGCCTGTCGAATTGCTGGAGAGTGCCGGGATTTCAAGGCGGAGGATTGGATCGAAAAGAAAGAGGTCCGCAAAATGGATCTCTTCATGCACTTTGGCATGGCGGCCGCGATCCTGGCCTGGAAAGAGGCCGGAATCGAGGTTACCGAGGAAAATTCCCGGCGAATCGGGGTCATCATCGGCTCCGGGATCGGGGGCCTGACCGCCATCCAGAACCAGGCATGGGAACTCAAGGAGAAGGGACCAAGGCGTATCTCCCCGTTTTTCATTCCCATGTCGCTTATCAACCTGATATCGGGTCACTTTGCCATCAAGTACGGACTCAAGGGACCCAACCACGCGGTGGTGACAGCTTGTGCCACCGGCGCCCATGCGATTGGTGATGCCATGCACATCATTCGTCGGGGCGATGCGGATGTCATGGTGGCCGGAGGCGCCGAGGCCGCCATCTGCGAACTGGGCATTGGGGGCTTCGCCGCCGCCAAGGCCCTTTCCACCCGGAACGACAACCCAGAGGCGGCATCCCGTCCCTGGGACAAGGGCCGGGATGGTTTTGTCGAATCCGAGGGAGCCGGGGTGGTGGTACTGGAAACCCTGGAGTCCGCCCGGAAGCGGGGGGCCAGGATCTACGCCGAGGTTGCGGGGTATGGTTTGACCGGAGATGCCCATCATATCACGGCCCCCGATCCCGACGCCGAGGGAGCCTCCCGGTGCATGGCGAATGCCTTGGCCAGCGCCGGTGTCGATCCGACCTCGGTTGGCTACGTCAACGCGCATGGGACCTCGACGCCGCTGGGAGATGTCGTCGAGACTCAGGCGATCAAAAAGGTGTTCGGTCCCGAATACGCGCGCAAACTGATGGTCTCCTCGACCAAATCCATGACCGGTCACCTCCTCGGGGCCGCCGGTGGGGTCGAGGCCATCTTCACCGCCCTGGCGCTCCATCATGGGGTGGTGCCTCCAACCATCAACCTGGATGATCCCGATGACGCGTGTGACCTGGATTATGTGCCGCACACGGCACGGCAGGTCTCATTGGAGTGCGCGATGTCCAACTCGTTCGGTTTCGGCGGGACGAACGCATCCTTGGTGTTGAAGCGGGTTTCTTGAGCGGAAGAAGGCATCTGGCCTGGTTTGGGCCGCTCTTCCTCGCAGCTGCTTTCGGCAGCGGTCTGGTGTTCCTGGGTTACCGGGATTTTCTCGCCAGGTCGCTGCCGTTTTCTTTTTCTTTTGTCATTGAACAGGGTTGGGGAGTCAGGCGGATCGCCAGTGAACTCGAAGAGCGGGGAGTCGTCTCCTCGTCGCTCTGGTTCCTCCTGATGGTGCGTCTTCAACCAGGCAGGCCCCTGCAATCCGGAGAGTATCTGCTGGTCAAGGGCGAGACCCCGGAACGTATCCTCTCCCGGTTTCGTCGGGGGGATGTCGTGCGGCGTCGTTTGCTGCTCCCCGAAGGAATGGCCCTGGGGGAGGTCGCCCGTCGTCTGGTTGAGGTGGGTTATGCGGAAGCGCTGCCCTACCTCCGTGATCCCGAAACGCCCAGGCGCCTGGGATTGTCGGAATCCTCTCTGGAGGGGTGGCTTTTTCCGGATACCTATTTTCTTCAGCGCGGGGACTCGTTGGCAGAGGTGGTGGGTCGCATGGCCCGACGCATGCAGTCGGTTCTTGGGGAGGTCTGGCAGGGTCGCCCGGAGGGGTACCCCCTCACCGCCTATCAAACTTTGATCCTTGCTTCCATCGTCGAAAAGGAGACCGGCAATGCCGCCGAGCGGGACCGCATCGCCGCCGTCTTCCTCAACCGTCTGGGGCGAAAGATGCGGCTGCAAAGCGATCCCACGGTAATTTATGGCATACCCGATTTTGCCGGTGACATCACACGTCGTCATCTCACGACACCGACCCCCTACAATACCTATACCGAGGACGGATTGCCCCCGACACCCATCTGCAATCCCGGCAAGGCCTCCCTTCTCGCGACCGTCCATCCTCGGGAAGGGGAGCAGGCCCTCTATTTCGTCGCCCGCGGCGACGGCAGTGGCACCCATGTCTTCACTCGAACCCTGGAAGAACACCAGCGGGAAGTGGCCCGCCACCAGTTGAAGCGACCGGGGAAGGAGAAGGGAACATGATCCCGGCTCCGGCAACGAAGGTCACCGAAGGATGCAAGAAGGGCCGGTTCATTACCCTTGAAGGAGGGGAGGGGGTGGGCAAGAGTACCCAGGGCCGACTCCTGGCGGCTGAACTCGCGAATCGCCATGGCGTGGAGGTGGTATTGACCCGGGAGCCCGGCGGTTGCCCCTTGGCAGAGAAAATACGTGAGCTGGTGGTGACCGGTCCTCCCGGAGGTCTGGGCGCCCGGGCGGAGTTGCTGCTCATGTTGGCCGCCAGAGCCGAGCACTGGCGGGAGCGGATTCGTCCTGCCCTCGACCGGGGGGCATGGGTCGTGTGCGACAGGTTTCACGACAGTACCCTGGCCTACCAGGGTTACGGCAGGGGTCTTGATCTCGACTGGATCCGGCAACTCGGTCAATTTGTCCTGGAGGGGGAAAAGCCCGATCTCACCCTGCTCCTCATGCTGCCCGTCACGACCGGCCTGGAGCGGGCAACCTCCGGTCGGGGCACCCCTCGCGGGCTTCGCTTTGAACAGGAGTCTCTCGCCTTTCACCAGCGTATCGTGGCAGGATTCGCAACCATGGCCGAGAGGGAACCGGAAAGATTCCGGGTCATCGAGGCCACGGGATCGGTAACTGAGGTCTTCTCTCGCATCAGTCGGGTGGTCCATGATCGCTTTTGGAGCGACTGAACGGGTCATCGGTCATGGGGCGATCCTCTCCCGGCTGCTGGCGGAGATGGCAGCCTCGCGACTGGCACACGCCTATCTGTTTCACGGCCCGGTCGGGGTCGGCAAGGCCACGGCAGCCCGGGCACTGGCGACCGCTCTCTTCTGCGAAGGCAATCCCGAACCCTGTGGGAAGTGTCCCCATTGTGTCAAAATGGACGCCGGCGTTCATGCGGATTTTCTTTACCTGGGCATGGCGGAGGGCAAGACGCGGATCGTGGTCGATCAGGTCAGGGAGGTCGCCAGGAGCATTTCCCTGACCCCCCTGGAATCGAAGTGGCGGGCGGCCCTGGTCGATGATGCCCATCTCCTGAACGAGCAGGCAGCCAATGCCCTCTTGAAGACCCTGGAGGAACCTCCTCCCAACACCCTGCTCATTCTGGTCACGGACCGTCCCGGGGCCATCATGCCCACCCTCAGGTCTCGCTGCCGGGCCGTCCGCTTTTCACCGTTGGCGGATTCCGAACTGGCAGCCTGGGTGGCAAGGCAGCCAGGGGTCACCCGGGAGGTGGCGGTCGAGGTGGTGAAACGGGCCATGGGCTCGGTGCGTCGGGCAGCGGCCCTGCTGGACGAGGAACTCCTGGCGCGGGAGATGCGCTTTCAGGAAGAATTCGGTCGGGTGATCTCGGGGGAGACGACACTCGCCGGACTTTGCGCCCTCGCCGAGTATTGGAGCGATCGGGAAAGGTTCGTGACGGCAACGACACTCCTGGGGACCTGGATGGAGGAGAGGATCCGTTCGGCAGTGACCGGGATGGGGGCGGGTCGCGAAGTGGGGGCGTTGTTGGAGATCAAGAACCTGGCCGAAACCCTGGTTCGGCAGGTCCACCGTTTCAATGTGAACCGGCAACTGGTCCTGGAGGCCTTGTTCATCCAGATCGCCAAAGGCCGCAATCGGGAAGGGGGCAACTCCCCGTTTCCCAACAAAGGTCGGGGGTAACCGGCACCGGAATGGATGACTCTGTACCATTTCCCGATTCTGACGAGAAGAGACCGGAAGTCGGTCCCACCCTTCCGACGGTGGCATCCGATCTTCCATACGCGCTCTCGCCCCACCACCCGGATCCCGGCGTCCCTGAGTGTCTCCCCCCCGCAGTGAAGAATAAAGGAGGGGAGGAGGAGAGGGAGGGAGAGGAGGGGGAACGGATGGCTTCCCTTCCCGGGTCCCCTTCTGGGGAAACAGTCGTGGAGGAAGCTCCCTTCCCGTTCGGAACCCCCTGCAAGCAGGGTGGAGCCGCAGACGAAGGGGAGGGGACTTCGCGTCCCTCGGGGGGGACAGGGGGTGGTGGGCAGCGCAGGGGTGGAGGCAAGGGCGGGGGCAAACGCACCATCGGCGTCCGCCTCAAGAGTTCCGGGATGACCTTTCGGGTCACAACCGGCGTCGGTGGGCTCGCCCCCAATGATTGGGTGGTCCTGGACACCCCCCAAGGGGAGCAGTTGGGACGGGTGATGTTTGTCTCCCAAGAGGGTCGGAGCCAGCCGGAAACCCTTTTTCCGGGAAATATCCGCCGGGTGGTCCGCAAATGCCGCGAGCAGGAATTGGTCTTTATGGCCAAACGCCCACAACTGGAGCGGGAGGCGCGGTTGCGGACGAAAGAGGCGATCCTGAAGCAGGGGCTGCCAATGCGCCTTGCGCAGGTGGAGTTCACCCACAGCGGCAACAAGGCAATCGTTCACTTCACCTCCGAGAGTCGAGTCGATTTTCGCGACCTCGTTCGGCAGCTAGCCGAGGAGCTGAATACCCGGGTTGAGATGCGGCAAATCGGAGTCCGGGACGAGACCCGGCTGGTCGGCGGCATCGGCCCCTGCGGTCAGCCCTTCTGCTGCGCCCGCTACCAGAAGAAATTCCATCAAGTCTCGGTGCGGATGGCCAAGAATCAGGATCTCTCCCTGAATCCCGACTCGATTTCCGGTGTCTGTGGTCGGTTGCGGTGCTGTCTGGCCTATGAGAATGACATCTACCTGGATTTTCGCAAATCCCTGCCAAAGCCCGGGACAGCGCTGCGAACCAAGGATGGGAGAGAGGTCATTGT
The DNA here is from genome assembly GCA_015229005.1 of Magnetococcales bacterium. Lineage (GTDB taxonomy): Bacteria > Pseudomonadota > Magnetococcia > Magnetococcales > JADGCL01 > JADGCL01. The sequence continues at coordinate 34,468 of JADGCL010000016.1, read as the reverse complement.
CAAGGCCGTTCATCCCCTCTCGGGGCGGTTGGAGGTCGAAGTTCGGGAGGGAGGCCGGGACAGGATCTCGGTCGAGGATTGTCTCTGGCAGCGGGGAACCGCAGAGACCCCGGAGGTCGATCCGTCGACCCCGGGAGAAAGCATGGGCGAAACATTGGCGCCTGCCGGTGGGGAGGTTGCTGCGACTCCGGACCCGAGTTCCTGGCATGAACAGGGTGGCGGAAGTGAAACGAAGGCCAGGGCTGATCAGCAGAACGGAACCGACGCGGAAACTCTCTCGGGCGGCGACCGGAACCTTGCTTCCCCATCAGCCCCTGTTAGAGATCGGCAGGGTGGCCGGGAGAGGCGCGGAGAACGAAAGCGGGGCGGAGCCGCCGAGGCGGGGAGGGGACGTCGACCGGATGGGCGAGGCCGGCGTCGACCCGAGGAGGAAAGGGAATCCGGCAATCGTCGCGCAGGAGAGCGCCCGGGAAGGGCAGGGGAGACCGAAGCGGGGATCGACCCCGGAAGGGGAAATCACCAGCAGGATCCCTTACCCGATGGTGGCGGTCGCCATGAGCGTCCTCCCTCCAGCAGGGAGAGGGGACGAAGAGGTCGTCGGCGTCAGGGCAATATCGCCGGCGAAGGAGGAGGGACCGGGGCAGGCCTGCTTCTTTCCCGGCAGGCAGCGCCGCCGGCAGCGGTAACCGGCGAAACCTCCGCTCCATCCTCCCGGGATGGGGGAAGGGGAGGGGACACCGGCAGGGAAGCCCCGGCGGCAGGTCAGGGGAATCTCTCCCCCGGAGGGGGGCAACGGCAGGGCGGTCGCCGACGGCGCCCCAGGCGTCGCAGGGAAGCCGGCCCATCCCAGCGGTCGACGGAATCCGAAGGTTCTTGAACAATGTCAACGCTCGCTTTTGCCGATAGTCATGCTCATCTGGATTTTGCCGACTTTGCCGGGGAGTTGGATCAGGTGCTGGCACGAGCCCGGGCGGCGGGTGTCACCGGCATCACAACCATCGGCATCGATCTGGAGGGCGGGCCGAGGCGTCTGGAGATCGCCGAGGCCTACGAAGGGGTGACCCTCTCCGTCGGGATCCATCCCCACAACGCCGACCGGGTGGCGGATGCCTCCCTGGAGGCCATCATGGCGGCGGTCAATCACCCCAAGGTGGTCGCCATCGGCGAGACGGGCCTGGATTATCACTACCTGAAGAGCGGTCGGGAAGGTCAATTGGCCTCCTTCCGCAACCACATCCGTGCTGCCCTTGCGACCAATCTGCCGCTGGTCATCCACTCACGTGAGGCCGAGGCCGATACCCGCACGATCCTGGAAAGCGAGGGGGCAAAACACTGCGGCGGAGTGATCCACTGCTTCTCGGGAAGCGCCGACTTTGCCCGTTGGGGACTGGAACAAGGGTACCACCTCTCCTTCTCCGGAATCGTTACCTTCCGCAATGCCAAGGATCTCCAGGAGATTGCGAAGGCTGTACCGCTCGAGCGCCTTCTCATCGAAACGGACAGCCCCTATCTGGCCCCCGTTCCCTACCGGGGAAAGCGCAACGAGCCGGCCTATGTGGTCGAGGTGGCAAAGTGCCTGGCGGCCCTCCGCAGCGTGCCCCTGGAGACGATCGCGACCGCAACCCGTGAAAACACCAGCCGACTTTTCCGCCCCCGGACGGGAACGGATGCGCGGGGTGAGACCCTGGCCTATACCATCGACCGGGGCCGATATCTCAACATCACGGCCGGTTGCACCTTGAAGTGCGGGTTTTGCCCGAAATGGAAGGCCCCCAGGGTACACCACTACGACCTCTCCCTCAGCTCGAATCCCTCGGCAGCGGCGATCATCGCCGCCGCAGGTGATGTCTCGGCCTTCGAAGAGGTGGTGTTTTGCGGTTTTGGCGAGCCGACCCTCCGGCTCGATACCCTTCTGGAGGTGGCCCGATCCCTGAAGGAGCGTTATTCGGTCCCCATTCGCGTCAATACCGACGGGCTGGCCTGTCGAGTCAGGCGTCAGGATGTCACACCGCGTTTCGCCGGCATCGTCGATGCGGTCTCGGTTTCGCTCAATGCCCAGAGTGCCGAAGTCTACGACCGCCACTGCCATCCAGGCCTCTCCGGTTCCTATGAGGCGGTCAAGGCCTTCATTCTGGCGGTCAAACAGCACGTTCCCAAGGTCACGGCGACCGCCATCTCAGGTCTGGAAGGGGTGGACATCGAGGCCTGCCGCGCCATCGCCGAGGAAGAACTCGGCGTCCACTTCCGGGTCCGCTACCTGGATCGGCTGGGTTGAATCAGGCCGGGGATCCCTTTCGGCTGATCGCGGGTTGATGCGAGTCCTCCCGAGCGTGGATGCCGGTGGACGCTTACTTTGCAGAAACCCCTCCGTAGGCCACAGCCGAAACCAGACGAAAGAGCGGAATCCCGGCGCCTTTATCGGCTCTGATCTCCCTGCCCGATGGAGCCACTTCCGCCCTCCCCGACAGCATCTTCACTGTCGCCTCGCTGATCAGGGTCTCTCCAGGTACGGCCAACTCCATGACCCGTCTTGCCAGACGGACATTGTCGCCGATCAGGGTGAGTTCGCGACGGGAACTCCGACCCCTCACGCTGCCGAGGATGACATGGCCGGCATGGATCCCGACACGAAGGCTGACAGCATGGCCGCTCTCCCGGCGGATGGCCTCCATCCCCTCGACCATGGCACGGGCCGCAGCCACGGCCCGATGCGCCCCATCCTCCTGGCGCCCAAAGGAGACGATGAGACTCTCCTCGAGCTGACGGTCGATCGTGGCATCGTAGAGGGCCAGAACCTCCTCCATGCGCACGACAAAGAGGTTGAGGAGTTTGACCACCTCCAGGGGCGGAACATCGCGAACCATGTCCGTCAACCCCATCAAGTCAGCCGCAAGCAGGGTACGGAAACGGTCATCGGCTATCCACTCGTCATCGGAGCCGGTGGTGGTGAGTTGGGACTCCTGGACCTCCGCGAAGTAGTTCTTGAAGGCCTTGCGCTGCGAGGCCATCCTCTCTTCCGCGAGGACACGCTCGACCTCAGCCACCATGCGGTCGGCTGTATAGGGCTTGCTGAGAAAGGCCTGGATCCCCAGGGAACGGATCTTGACCTGATCGGTATGGGAGCTGCGGGAGGTGGCGAAGATGACCGGCAACTGCCGGTGCCGGGAGTCACCCTGCCGAAGACGCAACACCAGATCGAGGCCGGTCATATGGGGCATCTCGAAATCAGTGAGGAGGAGGTCGTACTCCTTCTGCATGAGCATGGCCAGAGCTGCGACACCATGCTCGGCTGCGTCGACCCGAAACCCTTGGGCGGAAAGCGCCTTGACCAGCATGGCGCGAATGCTTTCCATGTCCTCCGCCACCAGGATCCGCTCCGGGCGGGTGTTCTCCAGCCAGCGACCGGCCTTCAGCAGGCGCTTGATCCGCGACACCAATTCCAGGATCACCACCGGCTTGGTGACGAAATCATCGGCACCGGCCTCGAAGGCCCGGTCGATGATCTCGTCGGAGGTCAGCGAGGTCAACAACACCACCGGGACATCTTCCTCCATGGTCTTGCGAATGGTGCGACACAGGGTGATGCCATCGACCTCGGGCATCTCCACGTCCGAGAGGATGAGGTCGATCTTCTGGTCGCCGTCGATGATCTCCAGCGCCTCCCGGCCATCCCAGGCCTCCAGAACCTCGAAACCTTCCTCTCGCAGGGCTGGGGGAACGACATGATGGAAGGTATCGCTGTCATCGACGTACAGGATGACCTTCGGTTTTGGGGCCAGAATCTCCAGGAGTCGATGGACATCCTTGGTCGAGAAGGGGAGGGTGAGAAACCGGTCGGCACGGTGCTGAATCGCCAACTCCCGGAGACGGGGATTCGAGGAGAGAAAGACGACCCTGCTCCCCCTGAAGGCCGGATCGTCCTTGATCCGATCACAGACGTCGATACCGTTGGCCTGGGCCAGTTCGGTCCGGAGGAAGATCAACCTCGGTTGAAAGGCCGACAAGGCCTCGAAAAAACCGCTCTGCGACGAGGCAAACTCGGCCAATTCGAAACGCCCCTCAGTCATGCCCTTCCTGAGGATGGAATTGACGGTGGCCGAGTCGGTCACCAAAGCCACTTTCATGGAAATGTTCCTCTCCAAAGATTCCCTTGAAAAGCGCAGGCAGCCCCCCACCCTCATGGCGGCCAACTGTCCATCTTCGATCGATCAGCGGTCGTGCGGATTCAAGCGACCCTCTGCCCGGGAGAGGCCCCGGCATCAGGAGCCAGTAGAAACAGCTCCTTTCCCCCACCTCCGGCCGCCAGAACCATTCCCTCCGAGGTTCCGAACTTCATCTTGCGCGGTTTGAGGTTGGCCACGACGACGACCAGGCGTCCGATCAAGGTGGCGGGATCGTAGGCCAAACGAATGCCCGCAAAGATCCGCCGTCGTCCCAGGGGCCCCAGATCGATCGTCAACTCCAGCAGTTTGTCCGCCCCCGTGACCAGCGACGCAGCCTCGACACGCCCAACCCGCAAATCCACCTGGCCAAACAACTCCATCCCGATTTCCGCTGCCGGCTCCTCCTTCTGCGACTCCCCCGGGGAAGAGGCGACCGGGCCCGGTTTTCCCTCGTTCCCGCCTGCCGCCTGAGATGCCTGAAGCATGGCCTCCACCTTTTTCGGGTCGACACGCACCATCAGGTGGGAAAAACGCCCGACCGTATGGCCGACCAGGGGTTCGCGACGCCCCTCCCAACTCAACTCGCCTGCTTGAAGAAAGGCCTCCACCCGCGCAGAGGTCGCCGGCAATACCGGCTTCAGATAGGTCAGGAGCAGGCGGAAAAGGTTGATGGCAACGGAGCAGGCATCGAGGAGCTGGGCCTTTTTTCCGGGATCCTTGGCCAGAAGCCAAGGCGCCCGATCCTCGACGAAGCGGTTGGCGGCATCGGCCAGTCCCATGATGCGGCGCATCGCCTGGCCATACTCCCGGGACTCGTAAAGCTCGGCAAGTTCGTCACCGGCGTCGACAAAACGGGCGAACAAGCCCTCGTCATCGGGATAAACGGCGGCCAGACACCCCCCGAACCGCTTCTCCAGAAAACCCGCAGTGCGGGAGGCCAGATTGACCACCTTGCCGACCAGGTCGCTGTTGACCTTGAGAATGAAGTCATCCAAACTGAGATCCAGGTCGTCGACCCTGGGGGTGAGCTTGGTGGCGTAGTAGTAACGCAGATATTCGGGATCGAGGTGGGCCAGGTAGTCACGGGCATTGATGAAGGTCCCCCGCGACTTGGACATCTTGGCGCCGTTGACGGTCAGAAAGCCGTGGGCAAAGACGGCAGTGGGTTTGCGGAAACCGGCCCCTTCGAGCATGGCCGGCCAGAAGAGGGTATGGAAGTAGAGGATATCCTTGCCGATGAAGTGGTAGACCTCGGAAACGTCGTCACGTCGCCAGTAGGCCTCGAAGTCAAGCCCCAGCCGCTCGCACAGGTTGCGGGTCGAGGCCATATAGCCGATGGGGGCGTCCAGCCAGACGTAGAAATATTTCCCGGGCGCATCCGGGATCTCGAAGCCGAAGTAGGGACCATCCCGGGAGATGTCCCAGCTCTTCAGGCCAGCGGCAAACCACTCCTCCAGCTTGTTGATCATCTCCGTCTGCAAGGCCCCGGAACGGGTCCAGGAGCGGAGAAAATCGGTGAAGTTCTCGAGGCGGAAGAAATAGTGTTCCGACTCCCGTTCCTCCGGCGCCGAACCACAAAGGGAACAGCCGGCGTCCCCCAGTTCCAGGGGGGAGTAGGTGGCGCCGCAGGCCTCGCAGGCGTCTCCGTACTGGTCGCGGGCACCGCAGCGGGGACAGGTCCCGCGAATGAAGCGGTCGGGAAGAAACATCCCGTCCTTGGGGCAATAGGCCTGTCTGACCCGTTCGGTGTAGATATGACCGGCGGCCTTGAGCTTGCGGTAGACCTCCTCGGAGAGTTGGCGATTCTCCGGAGAATTGGTGCTGTAGTAATTGTCGAACTGGATGGCGAAGCCGGCGAAATCGGCCAGATGCTCCTCGTGCATGCGGGTCACCAGGGCTTCGGGGGAGATTCCCTGGCGCTGGGCGCTGATCATGATGGGGGAGCCATGGGTGTCGTCGGCGCAAACATAGCGGCAGTCCCGACCCCGCAACCGGTGGTAACGAACCCAGATGTCGGTCTGAATGGCCTCCACCAGGTGACCGAGATGGATGGAACCGTTGGCGTAGGGAAGGGCACTCGTCACCAGGATCCGACGCTGCGGCTGGGAGGCGGCCCGGGACTCATCTGGCTGTGGCAAGGCTGGATTCTTTCAAGGTTGGATTTTTCCTTGGGGTTGGCAGGGGAAAAGGAACCCCCGAATCATCCCGTCGACCCCAAGGCGTTCGGCGGCGGCCCGGGCCGGAGGCGAAGAGGAACGCGACCGGTGCCTCCATTCTAGTGCCCGTACCGGTCTTCGGGCAAGTTGCCAACCCCGACCACCAGCGCCGGCAACGCCCACCGGACCATGCGACCAATTTTGACATGACATGGAATTTGACATAATCCATATGGCAATGGAGGAGACCACTGCGGTGGCTTCTGTGGCGACCATCGATTTTACATAATATATCTTATGCGACTTTTGCATGCCGGGGTTCTCCCTCCCGCAGTCCCTTGCCGATTGTTTTTGGCTGTAAAATACCCCAACTCCCGGCTATAGTGTCCGATGGACGGCGGCGGCAGACCGTATCAGGATCGGTCGGATTGGGGTCCCCGTTCCCATGCCGGTGTGCGCCCTGTGGTGCGTCCTGTGGCCGTTGTCGAACGCGGTTTCGTCTTCAGATCTTGGATATTCCGTCCGTCGAAGGAGTCTCTTCCATGGGGCCATCTCCCCCTGAAATCTCTGCCGGGGCCGCAGAATTCGCACGGAAAGTCAGCCGGCTGAACGAGATCGGCATCGCCCTGTCGACCGAAAAAGACTCCGACCGACTCCTGGAGACCATCCTCCTGGGGGCCAAGGAGCTCTGCAATGCCGATGCGGGGACCCTCTACTCCATGACCGAGGAGCGGACTCTCAAGTTCTCGATCATTCGCACCGACTCGCTCCATATCGCCATGGGTGGCACCACCGGGGTCGCCATACCCTTCCCCCCCCTGAGGCTTTATCGGGACGACGGCGAACCCAACCTCCAGCACATCGCTGCCTTCGTTGCCTTGAAGGAGCAAACGATCAACATCCCCGATGCCTACACGGCCGAAGGGTTCGATTTTTCCGGGACCAGGGCTTTCGACAAGAACACCGGCTACCGTTCGACCTCGTTCCTGACCGTCCCCCTCAAGAGCCACGAAAACGAGATCATCGGCGTTCTGCAACTCATCAACGCCAAGGATTGGGACACCGGCAGGATCCGGACTTTCTCCCAGGAGGATCAGAAGCTGGCGGAAAGCCTCGCCTCCCAGGCGGCCATCGCCCTGACCAACAAGCGCCTGATCGAAGACCTGAGACACCTCTTCGAGGCCTTCATCAAGGCCATCGCTTCCGCCATCGACGAGAAATCACCCTATACCGGCGGTCACTGCGAACGGGTTCCCGTCATGGCCGAACTCCTGGCCAAGGCCGCCAACGAATGCGACCACGGCGAACTCAAGGAGTTTCGTCTCACCGACGAGGAGATGTACGAACTCAGGATCGCCTCCTGGTTGCACGACTGCGGCAAGGTGGTCACTCCCACCGAGGTCGTCGACAAAGGAACCAAGCTGGAAACCATTTTTGACCGCATCCATCTCGTGGATACCCGCTTCGAGTCCCTGATGCGGCAGACCGAGGTGGCCTTCCTCAAGGAAAAGCTCTCTGCCCTCGAACAGGGTACCCCGGAGCGTATCCCGGAACTCGAGAGGAACTTCCAGGAGACCATCGCCCGCTACGAAGAGGACCGGGCCTTCGTGAAGGAGTCGAACATCGGCGGTGAGTTCATGTCCCCCGAACGGCAGCAGCGTATTCGCGACATCGGCGCCTATACCTGGACCAATCCCGACGGCGAAGTTGTCACTTTCCTCACGGAGAATGAGGTCTACAATCTCAATATCGCCAGGGGAACCATCACCCCGGAAGAGCGCGAGATCATCAACAATCACGTCTCCGCTTCCATCAAGATGCTGGAGGCCCTCCCCTTTCCGAAAAACCTGAAAAACGTCCCGGCCATCGCCGGGGCCCACCACGAAAACATGATCGGCACCGGTTATCCCAAAAAACTGAAGCGCGATCAGATGTCGGTCCAGGCGCGGATATTGGCGATCGCCGACGTCTTCGAGGCCCTCACCGCTTGCGACCGCCCCTACAAAAAGGGGAAAACCCTCTCCGAGTCCTTGAAAATCCTTGGATTCATGAAAAAAGACCAGCACATTGATCCGGATCTCTTTCAGGTTCTCATCGATTATAAGGTCTACCTCGCCTACGCCGAACAGTACCTGGGAGCGGAGCAGATTGATGCGGTGGACCACTCCAAGATCCCTGGCTATGTCTCGGCGAGCCCCACGACCCCCTGACGAAGGCCGATTTGTCGGAGCATCGAGTCACCTCATGGCACCTCCCGGAAGGAGTGGTTAGTGCTGCGTCGCCAGATCGTTCGCCACGTTCTCAGCCTGTTGATCGTCCTGATCTTCGCTCTCCAGCCCCTGAATCTGGTCAAGATCCCCCTCCTGGAGCGGATGGAAAATCTGGCCTACGATTTCCGGGTGCGCCTGACCATGCCCGGGACCCAGGATCCCCGTATCGTCATCCTGGACATCGACGAAAAAAGCCTGGGTGAGATTGGACGATGGCCGTGGGGCCGTGACGTCATCGCCGATCTCATTACCGTACTCTTCGACTATTATCGTGTCAGCGCCGTCGGTTTCGACGTCGTCTTTGCCGAAGCCGACGAAAGTTCCGGCCTGAAGGTGCTGGAAAAACTCGGGCGCGAAGTCCTGAAGCAGGACCCGACCTTCCAGGCGCATCTGCAGGAACTGAAGCCCTTCCTGCAATACGACAACCGCCTGGCGGATACCCTGAAGAACCGCAACGTGATTCTGGGGTATTATTTCAAGAATTTACAGGATGAAGGAGGAGTCTCCACTTCGGGAGAATTGCCCAAGCCGGTCATGACCCTGGCGGAGTTGGGACACTCCAATATCCCCTTCGTCCAGGCAACCGGCTATGGTGGCAATCTCGCCATCCTGCAACAGCAGGCCTTGAGCGGCGGCTTTTTCGAAAACCCCCTTGTCGACAGCGACGGCGTCTTTCGCCGGGTCCCCCTGCTCCAGGAATACAATGGCGCCCTCTACCAATCACTTGCCCTGGGGCTCATCCGCGCTCTCATGGGCGAGCCACCCATCACCCTCGGAATCAATTCCACTACAGGTGGCGATGCCTCTCAGGTCGAATACGGGCTTGAATGGATCGGACTCGGTCGCTATCAGATCCCGGTAGACGAACGGGCCTCGGTGCTGGTTCCGTTCCGCGGTCCGCAGCGCAGCTTTCCTTACGTTTCAGTCGCCGATGTCCTGAGCCGAAAGGCCGATGTGAATACCCTGGACGGGGTCGTCGCCCTGGTGGGAACCACCGCCCCCGGACTGATGGACCTCCGGACAACCCCCGTGCAGTCGGTCTATCCTGGGGTGGAGGTCCACGCCAACATCGCCAGCGGCATCCTCGACGGCAGCATCAAGATGCGCCCCGGATACACCTGGATGGCCGAGTTCCTGGCCATCCTGTTCCTCGGGCTCCTGACCACCTTCCTCCTCCCCCGGCAATCCCCGCTCTGGACCACCTACACCACCCTCCTCCTCTTCCTGGTGATGGTCTGGGTCAATCTCTTCTTCTGGAAACGATACGATGTCGTCGTCCCCATCGCCACGACCGCGACGCTGGTCCTGACGATGTTCATGTTCCACATGTCCTTCGGTTTTTTCATCGAATCCCGGGGAAAGCGACAGATTTCACGCATGTTCGGCCAGTACATCCCCGCCGAGTTGGTGGCGGAAATGACCGCAAGCGGCAAGGACTTTTCCATTGGCGGCGAGAGTCGGGAGATGTCGGTCCTCTTCTCCGATGTGCGGGGATTCACCACCATCTCCGAAGGATTGCCGCCGGCGGAGCTGACTCACCTGATGAATGCCTTCCTCACTCCCATGACCCGGGTCATCCATCTCCGGCGCGGCACCATCGACAAGTACATGGGGGACGCCATCATGGCCTTCTGGGGGGCGCCCATCGAGGATCGCTCCCATGCCAAAAATGCCGTGATGGCCGGCATGGAAATGATCCAGGCGATGGAGGATCTCAAGGACGCCTTCAAGGCCAGGGGCTGGCCCCAGCTCAAAATCGGGGTGGGAGTCAACACCGGGACCATGAACGTCGGCAACATGGGATCGGAATTTCGCATGGCCTACACGGTCCTGGGAGACGCCGTCAACCTGGGATCCCGTCTGGAGGGATTGACCAAGCAGTACGGCGTCCTCATGATCGTCGGCGAGGAGACCAAGGCCCAGGTCGAGGAGCTGCTGTTCCGCGAGTTGGATCGGGTCAGGGTCAAGGGCAAGGCCGAACCGGTCGCCATCTTCGAACCGGTCGGTTTGAAGGAACAGATCGGTCAGGAGACCCGCACCGAGCTGGAGGTCTACCACCAGGCAGTCGAGCTCTACCGGCAACAGCGGTGGAAGGACGCTGAAAAGCGCTTCAAGGCACTGCAACAACGCGACCCGGAGCGAGGAATCTACAACATCTACCTGGAGCGCATCGCCCACTTCGTCCAACACCCGCCGGGAGCGGCGTGGGACGGGGTCTTTACCCACACCTCCAAGTGATCGGGACCCGGGTTACCCGCAACGGCGCTGCGCCAGATCTTCCCTGCCAAACCCGGCACGGCGCCGCTCGCAGCCCCGCATCCGCCCTCAATCTCCGTCCGGTCCTGCCTTTTTTGCAGCCATTTCCTTGCGGGCCTTTTCCATGTCCAACTCCCGGACCTTCTGCACGAGTTCGGAGAACTCCTTTTCGGGTACCATCCCCGGCTGCGAATAGACGATCGTCTTCTCCTTGAAGACCATCAAGGTGGGGATCGAACGAATCTGAAAAGTGCCCGCCAACTCCCGCTCCTCATCGGTGTTGACCTTGGCGAACACCACATCCGGATACTGTTCCGAAACCTTCTCGAAAATGGGACCGAACGCCCGGCACGGTCCACACCAGGGGGCCCAGAAGTCAACGATGACCATTGCATTGTCGTCGATCGTCGATTCGAAATTGCCCATCGTCATGGCCAATACGGTCACGGAACTCTCCTAGCACGGGTAAAAGTGGAATCAGGCCCCCCCATCGACTGGAACCCCCGGTCGATGAAGGAGAAAATCAGCGACAACCGCCGCTGCGGAGCGGGCGGGCGCAGCCAGTTTGGAACGGATCTCCGCAAAACCCTGCCGCATCCGCGCCGCCACCGAAGGGTCATCCAGGATCCGGGAGAGGTCGTGCGCAAGAATCTCCGGCGTCGCCTCACCCTGGATCCGCTCGGGCACCAGGACCCGACCGGCCACCAGGTTGACCAGGGAGATGGAATCCACCCGAATCACCCGACGCCCGATTTCATAAGTCGCCCAACTCGTGCGATAGACCACGACCATGGGAGTGCCCACAAGGGCCGCCTCCAGCGTCGCCGTCCCCGAGGCCACCAGGGCTGCATCCGCCGCCGCCAGTACGGCCTGCGTCCGTCCCTTAACCACCAGCCACGGGAAATCCTTCGCGAGATGGGAGGAAAGATTGTCCGCCAGGGCCAGTACAAAGTGCGTTCCCGGTCTCCCCTGGCGGAGTCGTTCACAAGCGGTCACCATCAAACCCGCGTGGCGATGCCACTCCGAGAGACGGCTCCCCGGGAGAATCGCCACCAGTGATTCCCCCTCCCCCACACCGGCATCCCGGCGCAATCGTTGCCTTTCCTCCCATGCCTCCCCGGACCCGGGTTCCGCCGTCTGTATCAAACGCGCCAAGGGGTGGCCGACAAAAGTGACCGGAAGAGCAGACCCCTCGTAGATGGCGGGCTCGAAGGGGAAAAGGGCGAGAAGATGATCCACCTTCGCCGCGATCCTCCGGACTCGCCCTCGACGCCAAGCCCAGACCTGGGGACTGACATAATGAACCACCGGGATCCCCAAAGATCTGGCCCGCCCGGCCAACAGCAGATTGAAGTCCGGAAGGTCGATGGTGACCAGCAACTGCGGGCGTCGTTCCCGCAGCAAGGCAACGAGCCGGCGAAAAAGACGGATCAACCCAGGAAGCCGACCGATCACCTCGGCCACACCAATCACCGAGAGCTGATTCATCTCCCCGTGGCTGACGAAGCCCTGCGCCTGCATGCGCGGGCCACCGATACCCATGGCCTCGACCGGACGGCTAAGCAGAGACCGCAGCTCCTCCAGAAGCATGGCCCCGAGCAGATCCCCAGAGGCCTCGCCGGCGACCATCATGATCGAGGCCTGTGCGGTAGCGGAATCGTCCGACATCGTCCAAACCACCTTTGGGAAGCCGGCTAAAACGCCTCCGGAGAAAGCTCGATCAGGTCGGACTCCATCACCCGCGTACTCTGACGAATGGACTCGCGAATCCGCTGGACGACCTCCAAAGCCTTGCGACCATCGCGTCCTCCGACCAGCGGCGGAGAACGCCGGCGAACGGAATCACAAAAGGAACGAATCTCCGCCTCAAGAGTGTCATAAGACTCGATGGCGATCGTGGACTTTGTGATCGCAGGGACCTTCACCCCGTCCAACTCCATGGTCCCATCCCCCCGCTGCATCACCACGATGTCGTGCGAAATGAAATCCAGGGAGATAAAGGTATCCTTCTGAAAGAGGCGGATCCGCCGAGCCGCATCCCGAGCCACTCGCGAGGCTGTCACATTGGCCACACAGCCATTGACAAACTTCAAACGGGCATTGGCAATGTCGACATGGTCGGTCACCACCCGGGCCCCGACCGCCTCGATCTCCTTCAGCTCCGACCCCACGAAATTCAGGATCAGATCCACATCGTGGATCATCAGATCCATCACCACATCGACATCCAGAGAACGACTTTTGAAGGGGGAAAACCGCATCGAGTCGATAAACTTGGGACTCTTCAGGAGCCCGCTGTTCCTCAGCGCCACCACCGCCGGGTGAAACCGCTTGAGGTGACCGACCTGAAGCACCAGACCGGCCCCTTCCGCCAAAGCGATCAGCCGATCCGCCTCCTCCAGGGTAACGGTCATCGGTTTTTCGACCAGGACATGAATGCCGTCAGCCAGACAGGCCTCGGCCAGGCGGGAATGGGCGTAGGTCGGGGTCGCGACCGAGACCAGATCCAGGGATCCCGGGATATCGCGATGGTCCGAGTAATAGGGAACCCCCAGCTCCGCCGCGATCACACCGGCTCGGGCCTCGTTGGTATCGACGACGGCAACCAACTCGACCCCGGGGAGCGCTTTGTATTTCTGGGCATGGAAACGCCCCAGATATCCCACGCCGATGACTGCCGCCCTCAGGCGGGGACCATCGGGGCAAGAGACCTCAGACTCCCTCATGGCCAGATTCTCCACGCTCCCAGAGGACCTCGGCTCCTCTCCCGGCGTCCCAATCTTCCTGCCGACAGCCGATGACCACGATCCCCTCGCGATCAGCCAACCCCAGGAGTGCCGCCGGATCGATCATCATCGCGCTCCCCGCCTCGACCGCCATGAACGGGATGCCGCTCCTGGCCAGGACCCGGATCGTCTCCGGACCGATGGTCGGAAGATCCAGGCGACGATCCTGAAAGGGTTTGGCGACCTTGACGAACACCGCCTCACCCCCCCCTTGCCGCCCGGAGACCAGGATACCTGCCCGCTCCAGCATGGCATCGGTCCCCTCCATGGCCTCGACAGCAACGATCACCCTTTGTCGTACCACAACCCCCTGGCCAATGTCCAACCTGCCGATTTCCTTGGCAACTCCCCAGGCGAACCGCGCCTCTTCCCATTGGGACGGAGTGGGTCGCAACCGCCCCAGAACCCCTCGCGGAACCAGCAACTCCGGAACGAAGTCGGTGACAGCCCGAACCCGGATCCCCCGCTCCGCCAACAGCGCCGCCACCCCACGCAACAGCGCGTCATCGTTCAGATGGCGCAACCGCCCCGCCATCCGCAGTGCCAGAATGTCCGGACGAACCCTCCAAATGGCCGACTTGGTGATTCCCCCGGCCAGGACCGCCTGATCAACCCGCATTCTCCCAAAATAATCGAGGATCTTCTTGAACTGCCCAAGCCTGACCCAAGAAAACCCGTCCACACGTGCGACCAACGCCGGATCGGTCTCCCCGACATGACCCACCGCATAAAGCCCGCCGCCCTGCCGCCGAACCTCTCGCGACATGGCCTCGGCCAACAGCAGAGGCATCCGACCGCTCCCGGCGATCAACCCCAACCGCAGTGGTGGTGATGGCTCCGCCATCCTCGTCCGCCCCGATCAGCGACAGATTCCCCGCTGCCCGGTCTGCAAAAATTCCAGGAGCGACTCGATCTCCGGCAGCGAAGAAAACCGGCGGGAGACCTCTTCGATCGCTTCTTCCAGACGCAGATTGGAACGAAAGATCGTCCGGTGCGCCTGCCGAACGAGCTTGATCACCTCTTCGGAAAAACCCCCACGACGCATACCCACGACATTGACACCGGTAATCCGCGCCCGGTTACCAGCTGCGGAAGCAAAGGGCACCACATCCATGGAAATAGCCGAAGCTCCCCCCACGAAGGCGTACTGGCCAATGCGGGCGAATTGATGCACGGCAGTCAGACCACCGATATTGGCGAAGTCCTGAACCTCCACATGGCCCGCCAGTGTCGTCGCATTGGCCATGATGACATGGTCCCCAACACGACAATCATGGGCAATGTGGGCGTAGGCCATGACCATGCAATGATCACCGACCCGGGTGAGCCCTCCACCCTTCGGGGTGCCCCGGTGGATGCTGACGTATTCCCGGATCGCACACCCAGACCCCACCTCGACCTTGGTCGCCTCACCCGCATAGTGGATATCCTGGGGAGGATGGCCAAGCGAGGCAAAACTCGAAACGACCGTCTTCGAACCGATCCGGGTATCACCCTCCACGACAACATGGGCCCCCAGACGGACATGATCTTCCAGAATCACGTCCGGTCCCACCACCGAGTAGGGACCGATCTCAACATCGATTCCCAACTGCGCCCGCTTGTCGACCACGGCCGTCGGGTGAATCATGAATTCCCGACCTCCTGCTGCTCTGGATCCGGCCCTCCCTCACCGTTTTCCCGAGTCATGGCCATCATCTCCGCTTCCACCGCTACATGTCCGTCGACAAAGGCCTTGCCGGCGAAACGCCACACATCTTTGCGACGCTTGACCAGGGTCATCTCGATCTTGATCTGGTCTCCCGGGACGACCGGCCTGCGGAACCGGGCCTTGTCGATCGTCATAAAATAGACCAGCCTCCCCCGAACCGCCTGTGGATCCGTATAACCGGCAAGCATCGCGCTCGCCTGGGCCATCGCCTCCAGGGTCAATACCCCCGGCATGACCGGACTTCCGGGGAAGTGACCCGTGAATTGGGGTTCATTGAAGGTGACATTCTTCAAGGCCAGAATCCGCTTTCCCGGTTCGACCTCGAGTACCCGGTCGATCATGAGAAAGGGATAGCGGTGGGGCAAGGTCTCCAGAATGTCCTGCCAGGACCCGTCACTCATCGCTCAGAACCCCAGTCTTTGGTACGGGCATTGAAACGCTCCAACACCTCGGCGGTGATATCGATCTTCGCATCATGGTAAAGCAACTGCCCAGGGCCAAAGATGCCAATGAACCCACGCTCGGCCCCCAGCTCCTTGACAACCCGAACCAGCATGCCATTGATCTTGCCGTTCCAGTGGCTGTTCTCCCGATCCAAGGCAGCCTGGTTATCCTCGGCGATCCGCTTGTATTCGGTAAACTTGCTGGTAATCTGGGTCGTCAACTCCGAGAGTGCATCCGGCTTGAGAACACTCTGGCGCTTGGCCAGGTCCGCCTTCATGTTCTTGAGGTCGGCCTCCATGGCCTTCTCTTTTTCGCGGTTGGCCTTCTGCTTCTCCTGGAGCATCTTGATGATGCTGCGCCCCGCCTCGGAATTGGCGTATACCTGGGCCACGTCCACAAAGGCAAACGGCTGCTGAGGCGGGTCTTTCCTGGCCGACTCCGCCAGTACCGGACGGGAAAGTGAGAATACCAGAGACAAGACGACGAGGGCCGCCGTCATCTTCCCACTCCTGGCCCGAATAACGGCCCCTTCCAAGAACGTCACTCTCACAGTGTGGTCCCCATGCTGAAGTCGAAAACCCGGGTCTCGTCGGCATCCTCTTTGGCCAAGGGAAACCCAAAGGTGAAGCGCAAAGGCCCAAAGGGGGAATTCCAATGCACCCCGAACCCGGTGGCCACCCGGATCGAATCCAGGGCCCGCACATCCGTCGGCAGATCCCAGTCACCCAGGAACCCGGCATCCAGGAAGGCGACCCCCCGTACTCCCTTGTCGCTCAAGTCCAGAATCGGGAAGAAGACCTCGGTCGAAGCCTGTTCGAAGTGGACACCGCCGAAGGCATCGCCCTCGACCGTTTGCGGACCGATCCCGCCCGGCTTGAAACCACGCAGGCTGGCCGCCCCACCCAACTGGAACCGCTCAAAGATCGGAACATCTTGCCCAAGTCCCTCAACCACCCCAACCCGACCTCTCCAATGGCCCACCCAATCCTCGTCCCCCAATATCCGGTGGTAGAGGTGATGGTCCGTCAGGGCACGGGCAAAACGCACGTCCCCCCCCAGACCGGAGAGATCGACACTCAGACGGTGCTGCCTTCCGTTGGTGGGGAAAAGGCGGTCATCCAAATCGTTCCAGTTCAGGCTGTCCGAGATCATCGATTGGAAATAGGGACTCCGCGAAGCCTGGTCGCGAATCACTCGCGACGGAAACTCGCCAACATCCTCGATCTCGACCCGGGATATGCCATAGCTCAGGGTGTTCTTAAGTTCCTCAGAGAGCGGGAAACCCAAATGAAAGGCGGCACCGCTGGTCGACTGCTTGAACGATGATATCGCCTTCCGGTCGACCTTGCGATTGTAGAGATCCACCCCGGCCGACATGTTCCGATCCATGAAGTAAGGCTCGGTGAAGGAGAGATCGAACTCTGTCGTCTGCCCCGAGAGACCGAACGAAAATACTACCCTCTGGCCCCTGCCCAGAAAATTGTTCTGACTGACGCTGGCGGTCGCAATGAACGATTCGGTACTCGAATATCCGGCGCCGATGGTGAAGGTCCCGGTCGGCTTTTCGCTCACCTTCACCTGCAGATTGACCCGGTCCTCCATTCCGGAATCGGGCGTGGTGATCTCAACGGTCTCGAAAAAGTTGAGCGCCTCAAGATCCTTCTTCGACCGACGCATCTTCGCTGCCGAAAAACGATCTCCCTCCGAAAGCCCGATCTCACGGCGGATAACCTCATCGCGCGTCCGGGTATTGCCTGCAATCTCGATCCGGTTGAGATAAACACGGCGTCCCTTCTTGATGTTCAGGCGGACGGCAATGGTCAAGGCCTCGTCGTCGATCTCGGTCTTGGGCTCGATGTTGAGGAAAGCGTATCCAAAATTGCCGATCAGGTCCGTCAATGCCTCGATCGTTTCCCGCATCTTCTTGCGTGAATACCAATCCCCCTGGGCAACGGTGAGCGCCTTCTTCAACTCGGCTTCCGGCAATTCGTCAAAGTCGCCACTGAGGCTGACCTCGGCGAACCGATAGCGCTTCCCCTCATGCACGGTATGGGTAATGACAAAGGCCTTGCGATCCGGGGTCAACTCCGCCACCGAGGAGTCCACGCGCACGCGGGCATATCCACGATCCAGGTAGAGATCGCGCAACTGGGTTTGGTCGTAGAGGAGTTTTTCGCGATCGTAGGTGTCCTTGTCGGTGATCCACGACAGCCAGCCCGTCGGCTGGATCAACATGTTCTTGGTGAGATCCTTGTCGGGAATCGCTTCGTTGCCAACGACCCGGATCTCGGAGACCTTCGACTTTTCGCCCTCATCTATCCGGTAGACCAAAGCGACCCGGTTCTCCTCCAGGGGCTTGATGTCGACCGCAACCTTCGCCATGAAGAGTCCCTTGATGCGGTAGGACTGCCGAAGCGCCCCCAGGTCGCGCTCCATCCTCGCCCGATCCAGGATATCCCCGGTCTTCAGCTTGAGAAGCTTTTCCAGATCTTCCTTCTCGAAGGCGTCGTTGCCCTCGAAGGAAATTTCGAAAATCACCGGATTTTCAACCACCCGGACCACCAGCTCGTCGCCCTCGCGAACGATCACCACGTCCTTGAAAAACCCAGTCTTATGCAGGGATTCGATACTCTTCCGAATGGCCTGGGAATCAAAACGATCCCCAACCTCGAGCGCCAGGTGGCTGCGCACGGTATCGCTCTCGATGCGCCGGATCCCTTCGATCCGGATGGCCACAACCGAGTCACCCGCCACTGAATCGCCGACCGGCCAGATCATGGCAACAAGGGTGATCACCACCAGGCCGAGATGCGCAAGGAAACGACGCGCACGGAGACGTTCGAGATCCATTGTCAACCCAGAGCCTTCCATTGTTCACCCGCCCCTGCGAGCGCTGCCGCCGACCGCACCGAACCCCTACGGAAAGCGTCCCATTTCCGACCAGCCACTCCCGGACCGGCCACTCCCGACCGGCCACTCCCGATCGGCACAACACCGTCGGTCACCACCGCCTGACGGCGACACCATGATTCACCATTATTCGCCACGCGTACAGGGACGGCAACCGCCAATCTTCGGGACGACCCCGTTCACTCCCAGGAAATCACCTGCAGGATATGATCCCTCAGCGTCAGAACCTTCTCCCAGGGGACCATCCGGACGATGTCATTTTTCAAAGCCAGAAGCATCAACGCCAAGAGAAAAACCAAACCGATCCGGTTGGCGACGCCCTGAGCGCGATCACTCAGGGGACTCCCTTTGACTGCCTCGATGGTAAAGAAAAGCAGGTGCCCCCCATCCAGCACCGGGATGGGTAGGAGATTGAGCAGACCGAGGTTGACTGAAATGAAGGCCATGAAGACCAGCAATCGGGAAGCCCCTTCCTGCGCATGCTGACCGGCCTGATCGGCGATCATCAGAGGACCTGCGATCTGGTCGGCGGAGACGCCGCCGGTCACCAGCATCCAGACACTTTTTCCCGTCAGTGCGATCATCTTCCCGGTCACGCCGATCCCCCGGTGCAGTGA
Organism: Magnetococcales bacterium; assembly: GCA_015229005.1. GTDB lineage: Bacteria > Pseudomonadota > Magnetococcia > Magnetococcales > JADGCL01 > JADGCL01. The sequence continues at coordinate 15,155 of JADGCL010000016.1, read as the reverse complement.
TTCGACGAGCCCATACTTGATCGCCTCGGCTCGCCCGACCGGGAGGATCCCGACCTGGGCAGACCGAATCGATTCTCCAAAAATATTCTTACTCTCCTCAAACCGGGGGGTGATCGCCACCTGGATCTGCTTTCCTTCTCGTTCAATGACAAAACTCATCGAACTGCCATCCGACTCCATGACCGTCTCTTTCAACAGCTCCCACGAGTCGATAGCGCGACCATCGATCTCGAGGACCCGGTCTCCCGGACGAAGTCCGGATGCCTCTGCAGGAGTACCCGGTGACACCGACCCGATTTCCGGCACTTGGACCCAATAGCCGATCAGGTGCGCCAGAACCAGTGCGACTGCCGCGAAAACGAAATTGAAGATCGGTCCGGCGGCAACAATGGCCAACCGTGGCCCGACCCCTTTGGCTGCAAAGGAAAAGGGGCGATCCGCTTCCGTAATCGGCACCTCCTCCCCCCCTTCCCCTTCTCCCTCCCCCAGCATTTTGACATAACCGCCAAAGGGAATGGCCGACAACTGGTATTCGGTGTCGCCTCCGAAGAGACGCCAGCTCCCCAGACGCGGACCAAACCCGAGAGAGAAGACCAAAACCCGGACACCGAAGAGGCGTGCCGCAAGAAAGTGGCCCAATTCGTGGACAAAAATCAAAACCCCAAGGACTACCAGGGCCCAGAAAACCGCGCTCATGGGGTATGCCTCGTCAATTCAGCCACCGTGCCGCCCGACCCAACCCAGGGCATGGGCCCGGGTGCGTCGATCCAGGTCCAGAACTTCGTCAATCGACCCCGGAAGGGCGGACGGAACTCCCTCCAGGGCATCGCGAATCAAGTCGGGAATGGCGAGAAAGGGGATTCTTCCCTCCAAAAAGGCCGCGACCGCCACCTCATTGGCAGCATTGAGAATGGCCGGCGCCCCATCACCCTGTCGCAGCGCCTGATAGGCCAGTCCCAGGCAAGGGAAGAGCGTATCCCCGGGAGCCTCGAAAAAATTGAGCCGACCGATCGCCGCCAATTCCAGGGGGGCCACAGCCGTTGCGATCCTCTCGGGCCAAGCCAGGGCAACCGCGATCGGGGTCCGCATGTCCGGGGTCCCCAATTGCGCCAGTACCGACCCGTCCGGGTAGGCCACCAGGGAGTGGACGATGCTCTCAGGGTGGATGACTACCCGGATGCGATCCTCCGGGATCCCGAAGAGCCAGTGGGCCTCGATCACCTCCAGCCCTTTGTTCATGAGGCTGGCCGAATCCACGCTGATTTTGGGGCCCATCTCCCACTTCGGGTGCGAAACGGCCTGCTGCGGTGTCACCGCAGCCAGGCGCTCGCGATCATACCCGCGAAACGGGCCCCCGGATGCTGTCAATATCAAGCGGCTGACCGCACCCGTTCCGCCACTGCCGGGCCCCTCCTCCGCCCAGCCCCTGCCGGCACAGCCGTTGTAGAGGGCCTGGAAGATGGCGTTGTGCTCCGAATCCACGGGAATCAGCGACAGCCGGCGACGGCGCACCTCCTCCATGAACAATGCCCCGGCCGCCACCAGGCACTCCTTGTTGGCCAAGGCAATGGCCTTTTCGGCCTGGATGGCCGCCCAGGTCGGGGCAAGACCCGCCGCCCCGACGATAGCGCTTACCACCACCTCGGCCGACTCCCAGGAGGCTGCCGCATCGATCCCGGAAGCCCCCGCGAGGACCTCGATGGGCAAATCAGCCAAGGCCTCGGCAGCCAGACTGGCCGCCCTCTCCTCCCGGATGGCCACCACCTCGGGCCGAAACCGCCGGGCCTGCCGAACGACTTCCTGCCAACGACCCCCGGCGGCCAGGGCAACGATCCGGAATCGGTCGGGATGGGCGGCCACCACCTCCAGGGTGTTGGCCCCGATGGAGCCGGTGGAACCCAGGAGAGAAATCCGCCTAGTGACCAAGGATCACCCAACCCTTCTCCCGAAGATCTGCGACAAGAAGGTAGGCATAAAGCACCGGGGCCGCGACGAGCAGGCTGTCCAGACGATCCAGCAAGCCCCCATGCCCCGGGATCCAGTTTCCCGAATCCTTAACCCCAGATTCCCGTTTCAGGAGCGATTCGATCAGATCCCCGACCTGGCTTGCAACGGCCAACAACAGGCAGAGAAGAGTCCCTTCCACCAGGCCCAGGGGCAACGAGAAAGCGGTGGCGCCACCCATCCCCGCCAGCAAGCCGATGCCTAGCCCCCCCGCCAATCCCTCGCGCGTCTTCCCGGGACTCAGATTCGGCACCAGCTTGTTGCGCCCGAAACGCGACCCCACCAGGTAGGCGCCAGTATCCGTGCCCCAGAGGATGAACAAAAGAAACAGAAGCCAAGCCGCCCCGTCGGGTCGCCCGCGGATGGCAACCGCGGCAAGCAGTGGCACGGTGACGTAGACCAACCCCGAGAGACGGAGAGCGATCTCGGCGGAGCAGGAGACCCCGGGGCGAAATCGAAACAGGGCCGCCGTGTAGGCAACCCCCAATACCACCATCAATTCCAGGGGAATCCAGGAAGCCAATCCCAGATACTGCGAACCGAGGAACAACCAGGACGCCAGGACCCAGCCAAGGTCACGCCCCCACGAGAAGACGCCGGTCAGTCGACGCCACTCGTACTGGAGCCCCGTCACCACGAACCCCGCCAGAAGGAGGAACTGTCCCGGGGTTCCCCACCAGAGCAACCCGAGTATCAGCGGCGCCAACACCAGGGCAGAGAGAGTCCGAAGAAGCATCCGACCTCTGCGGTTGAAGACTTCAATGGGCGGCGCCGAAGCGCCGCTCCCGGCGACCAAACTCCTGAATGGCCTGTTTGAGATCCTTCATGCCGAACTCCGGCCAGAAGACCGGTAAAAACACCAACTCCGTGTACGCCATCTGCCACAAGAGAAAATTGCTGACCCGTTGTTCTCCCCCGGTCCGGATCAGGAGGTCCGGGTCGGGGAGAGCGGCGGTGGTCAATCGTGCGGAAAAAGAGGCCTCATCGATCTCCTCGACCGCCAGACGACCCTCCTTGACCTCTCGGGCCAGACTCCGTGCCGCGTCGACGATCTCCTGACGTCCACCGTAGTTGACCGCTATATTGAAATGCAGCTTGTCGTTCTTCCGGGTGCGTTCCTCCATCTCCCGGATCAACTCCCGGATTTCGTCCCCGAGTTCATCGATTCGTCCCAGAGCCCGGAAGCGGACGCCTTCCTTATCGAGTTCGTCCATCTCCTTGCGCAGATGGGTGGCCAGAAGGCTCATGAGGGAAGCCACCTCGTCCGCCGGTCGGTTCCAATTCTCGGAGGAAAAGGTGTAGAGCGTCAGGACCGGAATTCCGATATCCAGGCAGGCCTCAACCGTCAGGCGAACCGCCTTCACCCCGCGACGATGCCCCTCCAACCGGGGCAGAAACCTCGCCTTTGCCCAACGCCGATTGCCATCCATGACGATAGCGATGTGGCGAGGAAGCGCTCCGTTCTCATTTTTCGACATGGCTGAAGACCAAAACCCCGGCGCTTTCCGATCCCAGGTGACAAACCTCAGACCTGCATGATCTCCGCCTCCTTGTGGGAGACGACCCCATCCACCTCGGCGATACACTCATCTGTTGCCTCTTGAACGGCCTTTTCCCCAAGATGGAGATCGTCCTTGGAGATCTCTTTGCTCTTTTCGGCCTTTTTGAGAGCGTCCATCCCATCGCGACGGATGTTGCGGATTGCCACCTTCGCCTGCTCACCGTACTTGTGGACAAGCTTGACAAGCTCCTTGCGACGCTCCTCGGTCAACTCCGGCAAGGGCACCCGGATCAGTCCGCCGTCGTTCAGGGGGTTCAGACCCAAACCCGAATCGCGAATGGCCCGCTCGATCGCCTGGAGGGTCCCCTTGTCCCAGCACTGCACGGAGATTTGCCGTGCGTCGGGGACGCTCAAGGTCGCCACCTGGTTCAAGGGCATCTTCGACCCGTATACCTCCACCAGCACATTCTCCAGGATCGAGGTCGAGGCCCGACCCGTCCGCAGGGCAGCCAACTCCTCCTTGAGGGTGGCGATCGCCTTGTGCATCCTGACGCTCAGTTCCTTGATCCGTCGATCTCCCATGGTCAACCCCCGATAATGGTCCCCAACGGCGCACCCCGGAAAATTGAGGTCAGCACCCCCCTCTCGACGATGGAAAAAACATGGATCGGCAACCGATTCTCCTGACAGAGCGAGATGGCGGTGAGATCCATCACCCGCAGACCCCGACGCAGGACCTCCGCATAGGTGAGGTGCGCATACCGGGTCGCGGTCGGATTGGCAACCGGGTCGGAGTCATAGACCCCATCGACCTTGGTACCCTTGAGGAGAAGATCCGCCCCAATCTCCAGGGCCCTGAGCCCGGCCGCAGTATCGGTACTAAAATAGGGATTGCCGGTTCCTGCCCCGAAAATCACCACCCGTCCCTGCTCGAGGTGTTCCACTGCCTGCCGTTGACTGAACCGCTCGGCGACCTGGGGCATGGCAAGGCCTGTCTGCACCCGTGCCGGCACGCCGACCTCTTCGAGGGCATTCTCCAGGGCCAAGGCGTTGATCACCGTGGCCAGCATCCCCATGTGATCACCCCGGACCCTTCTCCGAGCCCCCCCGCCGCTCTGCCCCGGGGCGTTCTCCCCGCTCGCGGAAAGACCGCGAAAGATGTTGCCGCCGCCGACCACGAGCGCCATCTCGACGCCAAGATCGTGAATCTCCTTGAGTTCGGCGGCAAGGCCCGACAAAAAAACGGGATCCAGGGATCGGCTCCCGGAGCCCATGAGGGCCTCCCCGGAGAGCTTGACCAGTACCCGACGCCTCGGGCGATTGTCGGATGGCGGGTACAAGAGAATCAGCCCAGTTGCTGGGCCACCTCCTGGGCGAAGTCCTGCTTTTTGGCCTCGATCCCTTCTCCGAGGACGAACCGGGTAAACCCGACCACCTGAATGGGTTTGCCGACTACCTTGGCCGCAGCGGCCACAACCTGGCTTACCTTCTGCTCGGGATCCATGACGAAGGCCTGTTCCACCAGACAGTTCTCGGCGTAGAACTTGCCGAGGCGGCCCTCCACCATCTTGTCGATGATCGCCTGGGGTTTGCCCGAGGCCTTGGCCTGTTCCGAGAGAATGGCGCGTTCGCGGGCAAGGACTTCCGCCGGCACGTCATTGCGGTCCAGGGACTGCGGCGCGGCTGCCGCCACATGCATGGCCAGCTTCTTGCCCAACTCCTCCAGAGCGGGATCATCACCGGCGGGGGTCGCCAATGACACAAGGACCCCGATCTTGCCACCCATGTGAATGTAGGTCGCCACCCGCCCTTCGGGAACCTCGGCGAGTTTGAACCTGCGGATGAGCATATTCTCGCCGATCGTGGCGATCTGCTGGGTCAGCTCTTCCCCCACGTTCCGCCCGGTTCCCGGGTAGGGAAGCGCCTGCAAGGCCTCCAAATCGACCGGGGCCTTCTCGAGCAGAAGCTTGGCGAGGGTATCGGAGAAGAGGACGAATTGTTCGTTGCGCGAGGCAAAATCGGTCTCCAGGTTGACCTCGAGGAGGGCCGCCCGCCTGCCCTGGGCGACCGCGACCACCCGACCTTCGGCGGCCACCCGCCCGGCCTTCTTGGAGGCCGCCGACAGCCCCTTCTTGCGCAGCCAGTCGACGGCGGCCTCAAGGTCGCCGTTGGTCTCGGCCAATGCTTTCTTGCAATCCATCATCCCGGCCCCGGTCTTTTCCCGAAGCGTCTTGACCATCGTTGCGGTTACGGCCATTGTCTCTCGTTCCTCGCCTCTCAGCCTGCCAACACGACCATTTCCTCGGCGACCGGATCGGAACCCGTCACCTGGGGATCTCTCTTGTCGTCACCTGCCCCCTCCTTGCCGGAACGGGAGAGGTTGCCCTCGATGGCCGCGTCCGACATCTTCCGGAGAAAAAGTTTCAGGGAGCGAATGGCATCGTCGTTGCCCGGAACGACCAGGTCGATCAAATCGGGGTCGCAGTTGGAATCGACCAGGGCCACCACCGGGATGCCGAGCTTGCGGGCCTCCTGGACGGCGATGGACTCCTTGTTGGTATCGACCACCACCAGGATCTCCGGGAGTCGTTCCATCTCCTTGATCCCGGAGAGGGAGCGTTCCATCTTGATACGCTCTCTCTCGAGCCGCTGGACTTCCTTCTTGGTCAGCGCACCGAAGGTGCCGTCGGTCCGCATCTTCTCGATTTCCCGGAGGCGCCGGATGGAGCCCTGGATGGTCTTCCAGTTGGTCAGGGTCCCCCCAAGCCAACGATGGTTGACGTAGTACTGTCCCGCACGAAGCGCCTCCTCGGCCAGGACCTCCACCACCTGCCGCTTGGTGCCGACGAAGAGGACCCGCCCCCCCCTCTGGACAGTTTGCCGGACCCGCATATAGGCGTCACGGAGGAGGACCACCGTCTGCTGCAGATCGATGATGTGGACACCGTTATGCGAGGTAAAGATGAAGCGTTTCATTTTCGGGTTCCAGCGCTTCGTCTGGTGCCCGAAATGGAACCCCGCTTCCAGGAGTTCGCGGATCGAGAATTGGGCCATTGTTCACCTTGGGAGTTTTCGGTTTATCCGCCGCCGGTTCCATGATGGCGCGACCCAACCCGCTGACAAAGCGGGCACCGGGGATCGCAGGATTCCGGCGTGTGAGGTCTCCCCTGGCCACCGGGCACCGGGGAGGAATCACCCTTCTTAGCACCTTGGTATCCTCAATTGCAAGTCCCCGCACCCATTCCCCCGCCCTCCTTTTTCCGATCGTCGGGATCTCAAACCGTCCCCAGGCCTCCGGAAAAACCCGACTGCTCGCTCCCCAACGCCTTTGCCGAATGCCTCATTCGAGGTCGTGAGGCATTCGGCAAAGGGATCGCCGACACTGCCCAAAATTTCAGCAGGGGCGCCCTGTTTCCAGGCTGGACGGCAGGGCTTTGTGCGGGAATTATTCAATATCACATTGATAATCAACACGTTACAAACTGGCATATTCGATGCTTCCTGGGACGGGATGCTCGCAGGCTTTCCGTCCCCGGCTGCATTGCGGGTCGAGGTACGGGTGACAGTCTGTCGATAAACGGAACAGGGCCTTCCATGGATGGACTACTCTCAGTCTGGCAGAGGCTGGTCCCGCAGAGGTTTCTGGTAACAGGAGGACGGTCATGACTGATCGGGAAGAATCTACGCCCGGAAAGGATTGCACGATTCTGGAGGATATCCTCGCAACCCCCATGCGGCCCGGAGAGACTTGGCACGAATGCGAGTTCGGGCCGTTCAACCTCCGGAGTGCCTTTCAACCCATTTTCAGTCTCTCCCACAGGAGACCGGCCGGATTCGAGGGGCTGATCCGGGCGACCGGGCGGGCCGATGGCCGCCGAGTGAGTCCTAAAGAACTTTTCGGGCATTGTACGAGCGATGCCTCCCTGGTTTCCCTGGACCGGCGCTGTCAGCTCCTCCACATCCTGAATTTCCATGCCTTCGCCCCGAAGGAGGGGTGGCTGTTCGTTAACATGAACCCGCGCATGGTGCTGGAAGATCAAGAGTCCGGTGCCTCCTCGATCACTTCCCTGCTCAACCGACTCGATCTTCCCAGCCACCGGCTCGTCATCGAAATTCTGGAGAAGGAAATCGACGATGAAACCCGATTGATGGAGGCCATATCGCACTACCGCAATGAGGGGTGTCTCATCGCTCTTGACGATTTCGGGGCTGGTCAATCCAATTTCGACCGCATCTGGCGATTGCAACCCGAGATCGTCAAGCTGGACCGTGCCATCATTGTCAATTCCGTTCACAACCCCAAGGCACGGCGGATGTTGCCGAGTCTGGTCTCCCTGATCCACGAGGCCGGTTGTCTGGCCCTGATCGAAGGCATCGAGACCCGTGAAGAAGCGATGATCGCCATCGATTCGGAGACCGATCTCGTCCAAGGTTTCTATTTCGCTACACCGGAATGTGAGTTGGACGCCCTGGAGGGGGCCGGAAGCAAGCGGGTGGACTTCCTTACCCGGGAATTTCGCGAGTCGGTCACCCTGGACGGCGTTCGTCAAATGCGTGACTTGTCCTGGTTTCTGGAGGCCTTCGTCGACGACGTCGCCGTCTCCTGCGACGACACCTCCCTGTTGGCCGGCTGTGCCCGGTTCGTGCGGATGGAGGGAGTGATGCGCTGTTTCATCCTCGACGGGTTGGGCCATCAACTCGGGGCCAACCTGGGGTGTTCCGCCTCTCCGGAAGGAGAGAGGGAGAAATACCACATCATGGCCGGCAGCGACGGCGCGGACTGGTCGCGGAGACAGTACTTCCGTCGGGCGATGGCACGACCGGGAGAGATACAGGTCACGGGGTCCTACCTGTCGCTCCCGGACGCACGCATGTGCGTCACCCTTTCGCAGAGTCTGCGCTGGCGTGATGGGACCGTTCGCGTTGTCTGCGCCGACCTGGCCTGGAATGGTCCGGCGAATATCGCCAGCGGCTCCATCGGGGGCTGCACGCCGGGTTTTGCCCGCAAAGGGCGCAAGCTCTCTCCGGGAACGGCACATTGCCCGACTGCCGCCCTGAAGGGGGAAGGGTGTCGTCCTGACCTGTCGTAGGCGGATGCCGGTCTCTGTGCGGGCGCGGTTCGAAGGCATTTGCCGAGCTTCGAACAGGTCGAAGACGGATACCGAACTTCGCGCGGGCCCGGGTTGCGGATTCTCGGGGAACCTCCTGGCATTTCGACGAGCCAAACCGCGCCTTGAGTCCCTTTTCAGGATTCAGCGGGAGGAGGATTCCCCGAGAACGGGGACGATGAATACCGCCTGCCCGACGGCCATGCCGAACATCCCCCTGGTGAATCCGTCTTTGGCCTCAGCTAACTTGAGCAGTAAGGTGGAACAATCCGCACCAGAATTGGGAGTTCTCATGTTTTTTTGTATGCTTTCATATATCTCAACCATCCAACCGATTACAGATCACTTTGGCAGCTCTCTATCAACCTCTTTTCAAACGAGAATATATTGAATTGGTCAAGATCAAGCGCCCTTAATGACGCGATTGCCGCATCAAGACCTTTCCCAATCACAAGCTTGCGTTGAATCTTTCTGCCCAATTCAACAGGTAATCCGTACTCTTCCAACGCGACAAGTTCAGGAGAAAGGAACAGGTTTTCCACTTGGCTTATGTACGCTGAATAATCCCCATGTTTCAGCCCAAGGCGCGGGAAAACCTCCATTTGGATCAAGTTGATAGCACCCAGGAACCGAGGCACTTTGAAAGAGGCCCATGTGCGCTGAAAATCCATGGCCGCCTCAACAGCGCTATCCGCATCCAAACTCAGGCGGTTGTCACTCTCATAAAGGTGAATCAGATCTCTTGACGAAGATGCCTGTTGCAACTGCTTTAACCTGAAAGCTAATTGACTCCCGCTTCCCACACCTTTACTGCCTCTGGTGGCAAAATGTTTGTAGATCAGTTCACAGGTGGCTTCCAGTTGTTCCCATTTTGGCATTCCAGACCATGCGAGCAATCGATGTAAGCTATCAGCCCTTTTTTCAATGTCCTTGGCGACTTTTACCTGCTTCCATGGATCGATGTGCTTGTTATCTTTGATTGTACCTGGAGTTAAATGCCCTTGCCTGTAAACATCGTCAAGACGTGTTCGTGAAATTTGATTCAAATCTGCTTCATCAAGTTGAACGAGAAGTTCTAAAGGTGATTTCTCATCCTGAGAAAAGACGGGAATTTCGACAAAGTCTAATTCCGGGTCCGGAGGCGGGTCAAAGATGTAGATATTTCCAATGAAGTGTTGAAACATGCGCCCTGCTCTGCCCTGAATATTTCTGAACGTAAAGAAATCCAGTTTGCTTCGGCTTATCCTCCCCTCGTAAACAATGACATTCTTTGCAGAGGTGTTCACACCTTCGATCATGGATGACGTGCAGACCAGAAAGTCAAGGCGACGCTGATTGAACAAGGCAACCATCAACTGCGCCAAAGAACGGGGAATCTTTCCGTGGTGTACTCCAACACCCCGCTGCATGGCACGCACCAGACTCCACTCTCTATGGTACGTATCTCCTATCCAATCAGATGCTTCCAGCAATTCCTGATCTTGTTTGGCTTCACGATCTTCAATCAATAGTTTCAGAACCTGATTTGCCTGGCCGGGTGATTTGCAATAGACCATCGTCGGGTCTGACAGTGAACGGCAGAGAGAGAGGAACGCCTTGTTGCGGCCCGGGCTCATGGACTGCTGATGAATCTCGGACACCACTGTATTATAATCAGTCCGGAAGAACTGGCACTGATATCTCACTCCGAAGCCTTGTGGAATATCATTGATGTTTGGGCCGAGAAGGTAAATTTGCCTGGATGACTTTCTCAGCTTGTATAAAGCGTCATTCAATATCGAGGAACGCTCGCCATCACCATCTGACGACGGGTCAAGCTTGTAAAACTCGTCTATGACAGCCAAGTCGATGTCAGTGATGTCGTCGCGGTCGATGACCCGTTCTTGGGTCAGCACAAAAATGTTTCTCTGTTCTATAGGTTGATTCTGGTGTGTAATGATTTTATGCGTTGAGCGGAATCGGCTCAGGCGCCGTCTGGTCTCATCAATCAGTGCAATGGTTGGCACCACGATGACCACATTGCCAAACTTTCCTGATGCAATGAGAGCATCGATGATTAGGCTCTTGCCAAAGCTTGTCGGTGCACTCAAGACTAAACTGTGCCCATCCATCAGCGCCTGATAAACGCGGGCCTGGTCCTTGTGGAATACAATTCCACGTCCATCTTCCAGGGTCAGCGAAAAGGGTTTGTGCGCCTCATAGGCCAAACGTTCCCGCGTTCCGAGTAAACGCGGATCAATGTAAGGGAATAGTCCAACCTGTTCAGCCAATGAGTCCAATACACCTGGGAGCTTCTTGTCGAAGAGGTCAGCATGCTCCAAGGCGCGTATCACAGCTTCACGCGCATCCGGATCAGAGGGATCATGGTTGCAAATCCGGGAAATCTCTTTTGCAGCTTCAAAAGGGTTCTCGGCAATGGCCCGAGGGGATGCCAGGATTGTTCTCAGCTTCTGGATATTGCCCGTCGTCATGCCTGCGCACCTTTCAGTTTCCGATCAAAATGATCCTGAAGCTCCTTTTTTGAGTGGAGGGGAACGGCAATCAGGTGCACTGAGATTTCCTTAACTCTACATTTCTCTTTGAATTTATTGAAATGCCCTGTCAGCTCCGCTGAGATGGCTTGTTGAAAGTCATCAGTGACTCGGGTATGTGATTGCACCGCCAAACTTTCGTATGTGATCAAGACCGGGATATGCAGAGTTGGGAATACTTCATCCAGGGACCGGTTCTCATCCAAAAGCCGTCGCACATCATCAAGACCACTTGGCATTGCACGCATTTTGTTTTCAATCCACATAAATTCCTTGCGCAAATAGTCAGCTTCCGTGAATCTAGTGATTGATTGTATGGCGTCCCTTATTGCGCTTGCGGCATCCGTGTAAAACTTTGCCTCTCCAAGCCAGAGTTCAAATCCAACATCTCCTTTAACTATATGGACTCCATCAAAGCCTTTGACCGTGTCATTGCTTGCATTTTTGAAATAAAACTTAGATACAAAAGGGATTGAATTGTAATGAGACCTCATGATGGCAAACAGGATCAGCTCGCCAATCTCTCCCCTTTTCTGGTATTTATCTGTGGTGTAAACCGCTATGGCCGCCTTGCGCAGCATTTCCTCTGCTGTGGCTGAATTGACATTCCCCCATTCCTCTACGGGATAAATGAATTGAATCAATTGTTTCCTGAGATATCCAGCGAATTGCTCTGATCGCCACTTGCCCATTTCATAGCTGGCACACAGCCCCAGGAATGTTGGAACCTCGTGGCTCACCTCTACCCTGACAGCTAAAAATTGTTGCGGCGGCGGCTCTATCACGCTTTTCCCTTCAACGGCACCCGATATGGTCGATCACAGGCCAACGCCACGGTATCCATGCACCCTCAAAGGTTCACGGTCAAATCTTCGTCCAATTGGTGTCCAAACTATTCTCGCATATCCCATGCCACAGGTAAATTTCTGTCGATTTTTCTGCAAAACCTTATGGTTGCGCCATAGGGCCGTTGCCCACAGTTGACTCCGGAGTCCACAACCCACAAAATCATTTCTGGTTTTAGCCACTTTCTTATGGCGCATGGCATGGCGAAGACCCTGGTCTGTTGGCTGGGCAGGACCGATCTGCAGGCACGAACCCAATCGGAGCGGGTGGGGCTGGGACCCATTGCCCAGGCGGTTGGGGCGCGTGGCTTTGCCCGGTTGGAGCTGATCTGCGATTATCCCCGGGAAGAAACCGAGCCCTATGTGGAATGGCTGAAGGCGCAATACCCTGTTGAAATCGCCCCCCACTTCGTCACGCTTACCAGTCCGGTCCACTTTGGCGACATCCATGAAAATGCCACCCGTGTGGTCTCCGAAGCCATCAAAAACAACCGTGGCCATGCTGAACTGTCTTTTCATCTGAGCCCTGGCACGCCAGCCATGGCGGCGGTGTGGATCATCCTGGCCAAGACACGTTTCCCGGCGGAGTTGATCGAATCCTCCCGTGAACATGGGGTGCGCACCGCCTCGGTGCCGTTCGACATCTCCGCTGATTTCATCCCCGACCTTCTACGCAAGCCTGACGAGGAGCTGGAACGCCTCACCGCCGGCCTGCCGCCTGAAGCGCCGGAGTTCTCCAGCATCATTCATCGCAGCCACGGCATGAAGCGGGTGATTGCCCGCGCCCGCCGCGTAGCCCCCCGGTCCATTCCCGTTCTGATCGAGGGCGAATCCGGCACCGGCAAGGAACTGTTGGCCCGCGCCATTCACCGGGCCAGTCCGCGACGGGACATGCCGTTCGTGGCCGTCAACTGCGGGGCCATCTCTTCGGAGCTGGTGGAATCCGAGCTGTTTGGCCACGAGAAAGGCGCCTTCACCGGGGCGGCAGCCGCCCGAACCGGATACTTCGAGGCGGCCCATGGCGGCACCCTGTTCCTGGACGAGGTGGGCGAACTGCCAGCCCCTGCCCAGGTCAAGTTTCTGCGCGCCATCCAGGAAGGCGAGATCGTCCGGGTGGGATCCACGACACCCACCCCGGCGGACGTGCGCATCATCGCCGCCACCAACCGGACCCTCACCGAGGAGGTCTCCCAGGGACGGTTCCGGGAGGATCTGTTTTACCGACTGGCGGTAATCGTCCTGCTTCTGCCCCCTTTGCGGGAACGCCCTGGTGATCTTGGTCCCCTGGTTGACCACCTGCTGGAGCAGATCAACCGGGAGAGCGAGACGGAGCCGGGGTTCGAGCATAAAAAACTTTCTGTAAACGCAAGAAACGTTCTTCTTAAACATGACTGGCCGGGCAACGTGCGGGAGTTGCAGAACACCCTGCGCCGGGCCGTGGTCTGGTCCACCGGCTCCACGATCCGCCTGGAGGATATGCGGGATTCCCTATTCCCTGCGCCCAAGGGTGATCAAAGGGGGGAAAACATCCTCGCCCTCGATATTTTGCAAGGCATTGATCTGCCAGGGATCATTGATCGCATCTCACGGCATTACCTGGAACAGGCTCTGGAGAAGACGGCGGGCAACAAGACCCGGGCTGCCGAACTCCTGGGACTGGCCAGCTATCAGACTTTGACCAACTGGATGAAAAAATATGGGGTGAAGGCGTGATGGCATCCCTGTTGCCCCAACTTCCGGTATGGAACGCTCCATCATGAAATCGCTGAACTTCGAATTCCTGCGCCCCTCCTGGCCGCAGTTGGCGGAACTGGGTGGCTTTGCCGAAAGCTATGCCCATCCCGATCCCGGAAGCAGCCTGGTGAAGCTGCGTGCGTTCGCGGAACAGCTCGTCCTGTGGATCTACGACCGGGCCGGCTTTCCCAAGCCGTTCAAGCCCAATCTGAATGATCTTCTCAATGAGGACGCTTTCCAGGCTGCCGTACCCAAGGTGGTGGTGGACAAGCTCCACGCCATCCGGATTCACGGCAACAAGGCGGCCCATGGCGAAAAAGCCACCACCGACACGGCTTTGTGGCTGCTCAAGGAGTCTCACGAAATTGGCCGCTGGATCTTCGTGACCAGTGGCCAGGGCAAAACCACCGATCTGGACGCCTACCAGGAACCACCCGCTGGTGGCCTGGCGGGCGAGGCCCGTTCCCAGCTCAAGCGGGAAAAGAAGACGGTGCTGAAGCAATTGGCCGCTCAGGAAGCGCAGATGCAGACGCTCCTGGAAGAGTTGGACGCGGCCCGGGAAAAGACGCAAACCGCCGAACTCAAGGCGGACGAGCTGGAAGCGCTCATCCAGTCCGGTCGCCATGCCGCCGATGCCTTGAATTTTGATGAAACCACCACTCGCGCCCGCCTCATCGACAGCCAACTGGCCGCCGCCGGTTGGCGCGTCACCCAGTCGGATGATGTCGGCCAGGAGGTGGAGGTTGACCATCAGCCGACCCAGACCGGCAAGGGTTATGCCGATTATGTTCTGTGGAACGACGACGGCAAACCTCTGGCCGTGGTGGAGGCCAAGAAGACGGCCAAGAGCGCCGAACTGGGCCGCAAGCAGGCCCAGCTTTACGCCGATGGCCTGGAGAAGATGCACGGCCAGCGCCCGGTGATTTTCTACACCAACGGCTTCGACATCTGGATCTGGGATGATGCAGGCGGTTACCCTCCGCGCAAGCTGTATGGCTTCTATTCCAAGGATAGCCTGCAATATCTCGTGACCTTCCAGCGTATCAGCCGCCGGGGTCTGGATGAAATCCGGCCTTCCGAAATCGCTGGCCGGCTTTATCAGTTGGAGGCCATCAAGCGGGTCTGCGAACGCTTCACCGCCCGCCATCGCCGCGCCCTGGTGGTCCAGGCCACCGGCACCGGCAAGACCCGGGTGGCCATTTCGCTGACCGATGTGCTCATCCGCGCCGGGTGGGTCAAGCGGGTGCTGTTCCTGTGCGACCGCAAGGAGCTGCGCAAACAGGCCAAGAACGCCTTCGCCGATTTCCTCAACGAACCCCTGATGGTGGTGCGCCGCCACACGGCCAAGGATCGGGACAAGCGGATCCATCTGGCCACCTATCCGGCCATGATGAAGGTCTTCGAGACCTTCGATGTCGGGTTCTTCGACCTG
>JADGCL010000169.1 GCA_015229005.1 Magnetococcales bacterium | reverse complement strand
TGGGGGTCTGGTTGAACCGGGGGCGGGCTGCTGGGGGCGGGCGCCTGCTGCGGTTTCCCCGCGCATCCGGGGAGTCACCGGGGGAGGTCCCGGGTCTTGGGTCGGGTCGGTTTTTTTGGGATTTTGCCCTGGGGTTGTCTTTTTGTTTCCCGCCTTCGTTTTTCCTTTCCTGGTCCTGTTCGGGCGTGTTCGGGCGGTTCTGCCCGGGTCGCGCCGGGTGTTGGGGTTGACGGTGTCCGGTGTTCCCCCATCGTCGGTTCGGAGTGGGGCAGGCTGGGGACGGGCGCGGGAGCGCATGGTCCGGGAGCAGCTTGCGGCGCGCGGGATTCGCGATGAGCGGGTGCTGGGGGCGATGGGGCTTCTCCCCCGCCACCTCTTTGTTGACGAAGCGCTGGCGGGGCGGGCCTACAGCGATGCGACACTGCCGATCGGGGCTGGACAGACCCTCTCCCAGCCCTACACGGTCGCACGCATGACCGAGGCGCTGCGCTTGACCGGGGAGGAGGATATTCTCGAAATCGGGACGGGGTCTGGCTACCAGACGGCGGTGTTGGCCTCTATCGGACGGCGGGTATTCTCCATAGAGCGGATCGCCGAGTTGGCGGGGTCGGCCCGCCGGCGTCTGTTGCATCTGGGGTTTTCCAACGTGTTTTTTCGCGAGGGGGATGGTTCTCTCGGGTGGCACGTCCCGCGCCTGTTTCATCGCATTCTGGTGACTGCGGGAGCTCCGGTGGTTCCGGAGCGACTCGGGGGGCAGTTGTTGGAAGGGGGAGTCCTGTTGCTGCCGGAAGGGGAGCACGAGGCTCAAAATCTGGTCCGTTTGGTCAAGGTCGGTTCTGGTGAGTTGAGGCGGGAGGTGCTGGAATCTTGTCGTTTTGTGCCGCTGGTCGGGGCCCAGGGGTGGGGTGCATCCTGAATTTCTGTTGATGCGAGGGATGAAACCAAAGTCATGATTCGACCTTCGGGTGCCAGGTTCATCCTTTTGGGGTGTGTCGGTCTTTTCCTTCTGCCCGGTTGTACACGTCGATCCGAGCCGCTGCAGGACCCTCCCCCGGTGCGGGTGGTGACGGGTCCGCCGCTGGCGTGGGGAATGGAACCGGCGGGGAGTATCGAACGCACCGGGACTCGGGAATACCGGGTCAAGCCGGGGGATACCCTCTGGGCCATTGCGATGGTGCATGAGGTGGACGCGGCGGATCTGGCGGCTTGGAATGGCATCAAGAACCCGGATCTTCTTCGGGTTGGTCAGGTTCTCGTGGTTGAACCACCCGCAGTTTCGGAGGAGGTCCCGCGGCTGGAAGGAGCGGGGGTGGAGGGGGAGCCGATCTCCCCGCCGGGGAGGGGGTTGTCTGCGGGTTCGGAGGTGGTGAGCGAGGAGCTTCCTGGCGAGGGATCAGTGGGCGGTACGGCGGCAAGGTCGGGAAGGGGGGCCGAAGAGGAGCCTGCGGTCGGGCTGGTCTCTCCGGCGGCGGAGGTGGTTGTCGCAGAAGCAGGTTCCGAGGTTTCGCCGGCAGTCGGCCCCGAACCCGGTGGGAAACTGGGGAAGCCGGTTTCCGAGGACGAGAGGGTGGCAGCGGAATCGACAGGCGGGGTGTCTGTTGATTCTTCCGGAGAGGGGGAGCCGGTGGTTGTGGCGGCTGCCAGGGGGGGGGAGGCGGCCTCCCCCGCCGGGGTTGAGCCGGCTTCTGTGAAGTCCCGGGAAGAGGAGGCGAGGATTGATGAGCGCGTCAAGAACTCCTGGGTTCTCAAGGCTGGTGCGCCGAAGTCGTGGTCCTGGCCGTTGCGAGGGAAATTGCTGACGCGTTTCGGGCGGCAGGGGGCGATGATGAACAACGGTATCGATATCGCTGCGGACCCAGGGACGCCGGTGGTGGCGGCGGCGGCCGGGGTGGTCGCCTATGCTGACAGTGGGTTGCCCGGGTACGGAAAGCTGATCATTCTGCGGCATGGCGGCGGCTATATGACGGCGTACGCTCATAATGACCGGCTTCTGGTCGATCGGGGGACGGAGGTCAAGGCGGGAGAACGGATTGCGCTGTCGGGACAATCGGGTATGGCCAAAGCGCCGATGCTTCACTTCGAGATGCGACGACAGGTGCAACCGGTGAACCCTCTGCAATACTTGCCGCGCAACTGAGATCCCGTGGGAGGATGATAACAGCCCGTTGATAAACGGGCTGCGCCGGCCAGGGATGGCCGGCCAAATTCAA
>JADGCL010000168.1 GCA_015229005.1 Magnetococcales bacterium | reverse complement strand
CGGGGTTCCTCCCCGGCGGATTTGGATCTCCACGGCACTGGCCCGGGATAGTTTTTCGAGAACGGCCACCCCCTGGCCCGGATTCTTGAGAGGCTCGCCATTGACCGCTTCGAGGAGATCCCCGGGTTCAAGCCCCAACTGTTGCAGAAAACCGGGTTCCCTGCCCGGCTCGAGGCGGTAGCCTCGGAATTGGCCGTCGACGAAGAGCTGGGCCGGTTTCACGAGTGCCAACACCTCCTCCGGGGCCACGGCGAAACGATCGCGCGCCCGGACGAGGGCCGCTGCCGCTGCCGCCCGATCGAAACCGGGGCGGGACGGCGGGTTGTCACGTCTGAGGGACTTTTCCCTGGGCAGAGCGAGAGATTCCAGGCGACCTCCGTGTTCCAGAATGACGCGATCCGGCAGGAGCGCCCGGATCTTGACGCCGTCAGCGACGGTTTCTCCTGCCGCCAGACTCCGTTCCACTTCTCCCGGCCCCCGGATGATGGCGACACCCCCTCCCGCAGTCGAATCACGATGCAGCAGGCCGACCAGGGTAAGATCCAGGGATGTGGCCGGTGGGTCGGCGTCCCCGGGGGGGCTTTGCAAGGGTTGGGCCTGATCGCGGGGGTCGGCGGAATCGCCAAAAATATGCCATTCGGCCATTCCGGGATTGTCGCCCGCTCCTGCCTGGGGGTTCGTGGGTCTGGTGGAGGTGACCCAACTGGTCTGCGATTGGGTGAGGGTCGCATCCGGAGGCAGGCGACTCCCGGGTTCGACGACTCCCCAGAACAGCCCGGAGAGTTCCCAGGCGAGGGCGATGACGATGCCTGTTTCGAAGCGGTCGGCCACGGCGACCAGAAGCCGGGAAGTTGGTTTCACGGGGGTGTTCCCTTGGGTCTGCCCGGGATTTCTTGTGGCAGGTCGGAGGGGGTGGGTGGGTTTTATCGACATGGGCGGGGTCGCGGGTATTGGGGGGGGAGTCCCCGAGGTCGGGGGTTCGGCCCCGTGCGGGGGAGTGTAGAATCCAGACCCCGGAAGTATGCCATGAAGGCTGGAAAAAACCCATCGACCGCAAACGCCGGGATCGGGCCGGTGG
This sequence comes from Magnetococcales bacterium, assembly GCA_015229005.1. Classification (GTDB taxonomy): domain Bacteria; phylum Pseudomonadota; class Magnetococcia; order Magnetococcales; family JADGCL01; genus JADGCL01. Next base: position 1,142 of record JADGCL010000168.1, on the reverse strand, counting down.
CAGGAGGGCGTGGAGAGCCGCCATGGTTTGCCCGGGTGACAAAATCCCGTCTCACTGGGGGGAGATCAGGCTGTCGGGGTGGTATGGGTTGCTTTGGTAAAATCTTGTAACTTACTGAAATATAATGGACTATTTCCAATTTTCGTGCGTTATGTCAATTATTGGCTTTCCCTTTGCATAGGCTGGTCCGGCACGCTTTCTATGGGTATCACCCGTGAGACTGAAGGACCTGGGCTATGCTTGATGCGATCATCCAAAAGGGACGTAACCTCTGGGAGCACAGTTTGGAATCGGCTCCGGTCGAACTGTATGACGACCTCAGGCTCCGGGTCTCGGACGGCTGGGGGCGTCTTCGCACTCTCCCGGGTTCGATGGCAAGGCAGATGAGTTTTCGTCGTGGCGATCCTGGGCGCTCTCCGCGCGAGGTCGATTCCGACTACGAGGAGGCCGACTTCGGCCAACTCGAGGCGGATACCTTTGCAGGTGGCGTCGGACCCGATGAGCCGCATCTGGGGGGGTGGGATGCCGACTTCGTCGAGGGCGACGGCAGGGGCAACGATCCTCTCTTCGATTCCGCTCATGTCCCGTTGCCCCCCGATGGCCCGGAACTGGATAGCGATGGAGACGGGCGTGGGGTTGTGTCCGTTCGCATCGAGCCGGGTCTTTTCGTCGGGGGGGAGCGACCGGAGCCGGGGATCTCCCCGGAGATGGTCGATGACGGGTTAGTGGTCCTCGCCAGAGGTTGCGAAGGGTCGGAGGAGGGAGGCCCGGTCGAGGCGTGGGGGAAGGGATCTCAGGTCGACTCTTGCGACACTCGCGAGCCAGTCGATCCGGCTCCTGGCCCCGAATGGAACCCGAGGGCGGAATGGGCCGGGGTGATGGGAGAGCGTCACGAAGTGACGTCGGTGACCGGTTCGGGCGATGAGGTGTTGGTGACCGGCTCGTGCGAGGAGGCACCCACGCTGGTTTCCGGGGAGGAGCCGGTGCTGGATCGTTGGGAGGCGCAGGAAGCGCCGCTGGTGATGGATCGCCGGGAAGAGGCGTTGCCGGTGCTGGATCGCTGGGAAGGGCAGGAAGCGCCTGTGGCGATGGATCGCCGGGAAGAGGCGTTGCCAGTGCTGGATCGCTGGGAAGGACAGGAA
>JADGCL010000167.1 GCA_015229005.1 Magnetococcales bacterium | reverse complement strand
TGAGTTCGTCCACCAGCGCCCCCAGGCCCGCCACCCGCAGGCGCAGGTCGAGGCCGCCGACGCTGACCACCAGTTTGTCCACCAGCAGCTTGAGCAGCCGGTTCTGCTCCAGGGGAAAGAGTTCCTCCCACACCGGGTCCAGCCGGGCGAGGTGCGTGATGATCTCCCGTTCGTTCATCTCCGGATCGGCCTTGCGCACTTGGCGGATGGCGCGGGCCACCACCTCCGGCGATTTCAGCAGGCCTCGCACCCGACTCAGCACCAGCCGCTCCAGTTCCGCCGCCGGGACGCTGGGCAGGATGCATTGGTCGTGACTGGTGCGGGCGGCGTTGAGGCAGATGTAGTAACGATACTGGATTTGGCCACTCTTGCGGGTGTGGGTGGGTTTCATGGCCACGCCGCAATGGCCACAGCGCACCAGCCCCTTCAGGGGAAACGGCGTCTGCCCACGAGGCAGGGTGGAATGGGGCCGGTTGTGCTCCTCGATGAGGCCATGCACCCGCTCCCAAAGCTCCCTGGCCACAATGGGCTGATGCTTGCCGGGATAGGACACCTCCCGATAGACCACTTCGCCGATGTAAACCGGGTTCTTGAGAATCCGGTAGAGCGCCGCCTTGTGGATGGGGTTTCCCTCCCGGTGAACGCCCTCCGAGGTGATCCAGGACTTGTTGCGAATCCCAGACGCCCGCAGCTCGGTGATCACCTGGGTGGGCGAGCCGCATTCGGCGAAGCGGCGGAAGAGGTGCCGCACCTGCTCGGCCTCCCTGGGATTCACCGTCAGCTCCCGGTTGCGAATATCATAGCCCAGCGGGGGGTGTCCGCCCATCCAGATCCCCTTCTGGCGGGAGGCTGCGTATTTGTCGCGGATCCGGTCTGCCGTGGTCTCCCGCTCGAACTGGGCGAAGCTCAGGAGGATGTTCAGCGTCAGCCGCCCCATGGAGGTGGTGGTGTTGAACGACTGGGTGACGCTGACGAAGGTGACGTTGCGCCGCTCGAACACCTCCACCAGCCGGGTGAAATCGACCAGCGAGCGGGAGAGTCGGTCCAGCTTGTAGGCCACCACGCAGTCCACCTTCCCGGCGTCAATGTCGCCCAGCAGCCGCTGCAAAGCAGGCCGGTTGAGGGTACCGCCAGAAAAGGCGGGATCGTCATAGCGATCCGGGACCGGCATCCACCCTTCCGCCTTCTGGCTGGCGATGTAGGCGAGACAGGCCTCCCGTTGCGAGTCCAGGGAGTTGAACTCCTGGTCCAACCCCTCTTCGGTGGATTTGCGGGTGTACACCGCGCAGCGCACCTTGGGCGTTACGATGGTGGTGGTCTTCTTGCGGTTCATGCCTTACCTCCTTTCCGCAGTCCGAAGAACAGCGGCCCCGACCAGTGGGTGCCGGTGATGGCCTTGGCCACCGAAGAGAGGCTCCTGAACTTGCGCCTCTGGTATTCGAACCCGTCGTCCAATACCGTGACGACGTGTTCCACCCCCTGCCATTCCCGGATCAGACGCGCCCCTGGCGCGGGCGTGGCCACCTCCGGCACGACTGGTGCTTTTCCCTGGACCGTGTGCCCTGTTCCCAGTCCGTCCAGAATGGCCCCCGCCGCCAGGGACAGGCCGCCGTGGGCCAGCTCCTGGACCCGGTAGGCCAAGCGGCGCACCAGATAATCCTTCCCCGCCTGGGGCGGGTCGGTTTCGAACAGTTTCCGCCAAAGCTGGTTCAACTCCTGGGTGGACTTGCCCGGCAGGGCGGCGATTTCGGCGAGCGTACTCATGGTTCCGTTCCTCCTTCTCTGGTGTTGCGAACGGTGTCATAAGGGCTCACTCGGTTGCCGGTATCCAGTGATAAATTCTCCGTGTTTCCAGATTGTTGCGCCGATTTCAGGCGCAGACGAAGAAGGCCGGAGGCGAGGATTCCGGCGATCTCGTCCAGGCGCTGGTCGGCGGTCATGCGGGCGGGGTCGGTGAGGGTGATCATCGTGTGGCAGCTCCGGTGCTTGGGACGAACACGGCCAGAAATCGGCCATTTCAGGACACATACCGGCGATCCGCGCAAACCGTCTCACGAAAAGATGGACAAGCTGAAATCGCTTGTTTATGATATTCTAAACGTCGGTCAAGGCATGAACCTGAGGATGGCCATTCGATGGCGGGAAACCCTGAATTCGGCAGGCGGGTGCGGGAGTTGCGTGAGGCCAGGAAGACGACCGATCCGGAGTTCTCCCTGCGCCGGTTCGCTGTGGCGGTGGGCATCAGGATCATGTCCCGTCAAGTGGTGTAAATCTTGTGGTCTCTCCATGGGCTGCTTAGG
>JADGCL010000166.1 GCA_015229005.1 Magnetococcales bacterium | reverse complement strand
CGCTTTCTACGACCTTGTCCGCGCCCCCTTCCCGCCGGTCGTCCGCATCGAGACCACCAACGCCTGCAACGCCCGCTGCACCATCTGCCCGCACGAACGGATGCGCCGACCCACCCAACGCATGGACGACCGCCTCTTCGCCGCCATCATCCGCGAATGCGGACAACATCGCTGTCGGGAGGTCCATCTGCACAATTTCGGCGAGCCCCTCCTCGACAAACGCCTCGAATCGATGGTCGCCATGGCCAAGAAGGCCGGAGTGAGACGGGTCAAGATCTTCACCAACGGCAGCCTCCTCAGCCACGACCGCGCCAAGGGCCTCATCGCCGCCGGTCTCGACGAAATCAAGATCAGCTTCGACGGGGCCTCCGCCGCAGAGTTCGAGCGGATCCGCCAGCCGCTCCGCTTCGAGCAGGTGGTCGCCAACATCCACGAACTGGTCGCCCTGCGCAACGCCGCCGGCTCCCCCCTTCGGATCGCCGCAACCTGTTGCAGTACCTCCGACAAGGGCGCCACCATGGCCGCCCTGGAGCGGATCGTCGACCGCTTCCACTTCGATCGCATCCACAACTGGTCCGGGGAACAGGGCAGGCCGGTGAACCAGGGGATCCGCAAGCCCTGCTCACGCCTCTGGCGGACCCTGACCATCCTCGCCGACGGTCAGGTCTCCCTCTGTTGCCTCGATTACGATGGTCAGGTACGCTTGGGCCAGGTCAGCGTCGCCGACGGTGCCAATGCCGGTCAGGGAATCGCCGCCATCTGGCGGAGCGGCGCCTTCTCCCCCGTCCGGCGTTGCCACGCCCGGGCGCGACAGGACGAGATGCCTCTCTGCGCCGGCTGTTCCAAATCCTTTCTCTGAGGCCGGCCTCGCCCTCGCCACGCCTCCACCCTCACTCCCCCCCAGGATCCACCGACCGTGACGATGCCCTTTCCCAAACAGGTCCGCATCGAAAACACCAACCACTGCAATGCCCAGTGTATCATGTGTCCCCGCGAACAACTGTCCCGCCAAAAGGGGATCATGACCCTCCCCTTCTTCCGGTCCATCTGCGATCAACTCGTCGCCGGCGGGACCCGCGAGATCCACCTCCAGGGGTTCGGCGAGCCCTTTCTGGACAAGAGCCTCCTCGCCAAGGTCCGCTATGCCAAGGAGGCCGGCATCGCCTACACCTTCATGGTCACCAACGCCTCCCTGATCCGCCCGGAGCTGGCCCGGGAACTCCTCGATTCCGGTCTCGACAAAATCAAGATCAGCTTCTACGGCCGCGACGAAGACGAATACGAGCGCGTCCACCTCGGACTGAACTATCGGCAGGTGCTGGATAACATCCGCCAGCTCCTTGCCCTGAAACGCCAGTTGCGGCGGAAAAAGCCGGTCATCTCCCTGAAATATATCGGCGCCCTGCGCCACTTCCCCCGCTTCCTCGGCCAGTGGATCTGGCGCACCTCGGTCTCTTACGCCCCCCTGCACAACTACGGCTACGGGCGGGAGTACAACCGCCCCCGGACCGCCCGAAAAAATCGCACCTGTCCCATGGTCACCAACCCCATCATGCAGCTGCTCTGGACCGGGGAGGTCGTCCCGTGCTGCTATGATTTCGACGGCAAGATCATCCTCGGCGATCTCAGCCGGCAGACGGTCGCCGAGGCGTGGAACGGCGAGCCCTATGCCCGCTTTCGGGAGATCCACCGGCGGCGGGAGTATGAAAAGATTCCAATCTGCTTCCACTGCGACAAGTTGCGCTGATCTTCCCGGGAGAAACGAAGTGGAAACCAAGCGGCTCCTCCTGGTCAAGGTCTCCTCCCTCGGCGACCTCCTCTTCGCCCTGCCGGCGCTGACCGATGCCTGCCAAGCCCTCCCAGGGATCCGCTTCGACTGGGTGGTGGAGAAGGCCTTCGCCGAGATTCCCACCTGGCACCCCGGGATCGACCGGGTCATCCCCCTGGGATTGCGCCATTGGCGACGGCGACCGATCTCCCTTTTCGGCCCGGAGGGCGCCTGGCCTTTTCTCCGCCACCTCCGGGAACGACACTATGACCAGGTGCTGGACGCCCAGGGACTCCTCAAGAGCGGCATCATCTCCGCCCTTGCCCGGGGCAGGAAGAGCGGCTTCGACGCCCCTTCAGCCCGAGAGCGGTCAAGCGCCTGGTTTTACACACAGCGCCACCCCGTGCCCCAGGGCGACCATGCCATCAGCCGGGTGCGGCGTCTCTTCGCCATGGCCCTGGGATATCCCCTCCCCGACTCCCCCCCCGACTACGGTCTCGACCCGGAACGCCTCCCCCCCCTGTCGCCGCAGACTGCCGCCGCGTTCCTCCCACCCCTCCCCT
>JADGCL010000165.1 GCA_015229005.1 Magnetococcales bacterium | reverse complement strand
TGTCTGATGGGAAGGACCACCTCTTCCGGAACCTTCCGCAACAACCCGGCCAGGGAATCCCGGTCGTACTGAAGCCGCGTCAGCTCCGGCAGGGCCTCCGGCGACAGGAATCCCCCCGCCAGCACGGCACTCGGGTCCTCATCGTCGGATGGCCTCACCAGGGCGTGTCGCACCAGCCCCACCTTCTCCATCACCCCGGGGATCTTCAGATCCGCCAGCAACCCGGCCTTGACGAGGGACGACTTGCCACTGCCGCTGGCCCCAAACACCAGCAAAAAGGCGCACCCCCGCCCGGCCTGCGCCGCCAGGGCGTCCCGCAACTCCATCCGCTCCCTGGTGCGCCCGAAAAAAATGGGGGCATGCTTCAACTCGAAGGACTCCAACCCCCGAAACGGACTCCCTTCGTGCCAATGAATCCCCCTCTGAAGAACCTCTCCCTCGGGCAGATTCAAACGCTGACGCAACAAGACCCGCAGGTGAACCTCCAGCATCTCCTCCAATTCACCGGCATCGTGGAACTGGTGCGAGGCCGCCTTGAAACCTCCCGTGGAATCGTCCTGGAACCAATGGGTCAAAAACGCCTCGACCATCCTCCTCTGGTGGAGAGTGCTGGCAACCACCGCCTCGTCGTCGAAGGAACCCGTGACGCTGGCCAGTTTCCGGTACAGGAGAAGATCCGGCTTTCCCCTGGCCCGATAGGCACCGACCGCATCCTCGAACTCCCATTCGGTCCCCGTCACCGGGACCTTGCCCGTCACCGCCCCCTGAAACTTTTCGGGTGGTAACATCGACCCCAACCGCGACCACAGGATCACCAGGACGATGTCCGCGGACGAGGGCGGCATGATCATCGTCTGAAAGTGTTCCGTCGCGATCAACGGCTCCCGTTCCCATAACAATCCCTCAAGACGAAAATGATATGAAAACTCGCGATCCAGGCGGGCGATCACCCGCCTCGCCACCTCACGCTCGGGATTGACATCACCGGGAGAGGAAATGAAAATGCGCACGACTTGGCGATCACTCACGAGAGCCCCCCCAGTGCCTCTTCCCGGATTCCCGACCAGAAAATCCCCGACCGGAAAATTCCCGTTTACAAGCGAAGAGTTCGATTTGTGTGTTTCTCCCGACCGGCATGATGCCATCGAAGCACATACCTGCCAAGACCGGTAGCACCCCCCTCACACCCCCGGGGATGCGCCTTCGTGGTCCGTTTCACGGTCGTCGGAGCTCGGAGCGGACCATTCCGCGAGTCCGGCAGAGACCATTGCGATTGCCGGAGCAACCGTCATAGACTGCCCGGGTCGAACGAACCGTCAACCCCCGAAGAAGTCATCCTGCCGTGGACAACAGCTGGATCTGGTTTCTCCCCCTCGTCATGGCGACTTCCCTGGCCATGCTCTTCGCCCCCATCTTCAGCCGCCGCGGGGCGGCGCCCATGCCGGTCGGGCTGGAGGGCAATCCCAAAGTCGCCCTGGAGAATCGACGCGACCTCCTCCTGCGGCAACTCAAGGAACTCGATCTTGAGACGGACAAGGAGTCCGGAAAAGACTCCGGGCAGGACTTCCGCCGCGAACTGGAGAGCGAACTGGGCGAAATCTGGCGACGCCTGGATTCAGAGCCGGATGCAAGTGACGACAAGGCGAACGACCCCCGGCCAGCATCCACCGAGGATCGGGCCCTGGCCATCGCCGTCATGGCGGTCGTCACCGCCGTCACCGCCGGGCTCTACCTCCACCGGGGAACTCCGACGGCGGTTCCTCCCAGCCAGGAGTCCGCCCATGCCATGCCGCAAGACATCAATCTCGCCATCAACGGCCTGGCAGCAAGGCTTCGCTCCAGCCCGGACGACAGGGCCGGCTGGGACCGCCTGGCCCGCTCCCTGGGGGCCGTCGGTCGCTTCACCGAGGCCGTGGACGCCTACGCCCACATCCTCTCCCGCCAGCCCGACGACGAGGAATCCGCCCTCGCCCTGGTCGAACTGCTGCTGACCCAGGACGACCCCCTCTTTGCCCGCTCCGCAGTCCGCCTTCTCGACCGTATGCTGGTGCAGAATCCCGATCGGGAGGAGGCCCTCTGGTACAGGGGGGTGCTGGCCTTCAAGGCCGGCGAGCTGGATTCCGCCGAAAGAGTCTGGCAACGGCTCCTGGCCCTCCTCCCCGCGGAAAGCCCCAACAGGCCCACGGTCCAGAGCGCCATGGAGACCCTGATCACCCAACGCCAGGGAAGAGGGGCACCCCAACAGCCCCCCCCCTGCACGGAAATACTCCCACCCCCCCCAGGGACCCGGCCCCCGATCAGGAGAAACCCCCAAAAGAGCGCCTTGGCAAAGGGAACGGT
>JADGCL010000164.1 GCA_015229005.1 Magnetococcales bacterium | reverse complement strand
GGGGGGAGCCTGACCGGCTCTGTTGGGGTGGGCGATGTCGTTTTCACACTCTCCTCGGCGATGCACGCGGCAGGTCGGATCGATTGGCGGGTTGGGCACGGTGATATCCGCTTCGCTGACCTGTCGGAGATGCAGAGTGCTGCGGCCCTGGGCCTTGCCATTGGTCAGGGGAATCTCTCCTTTGTCGATCGTTCCGCTCTGACCTCGGCCCTGGGGGCGACCCTTGCCATTGGTGAGGGTGATGCCGTTTTTGCGCGGAATTCCCACTGGGAATCAGGAGGGCGGCTCGATGGGACGGTGGGCGTTGGGGATCTCACCTTCGTGGACGATGCGACGCTGCGGTCGGTGGGTTCGCTCCGTTGGGCGACCGGGCGTGGGGATGTCGCCTTCGTGAACCGGTCGAGCCTGGTGAGTGACGATTCGTTGCTGCTCACGGTCGGAGAGGGTGATGTCGGCTTCACGGACGTCTCGGGGTTGGCCTCTCCGGGGGTGGTTGTCCTGCGGATCGGGGAGGGGAATCTCTCTTTCCTCCGCACCGCCGGGTTGGCCTCGGGGGTGATGGTCGATGCCGAGATCGGGGTGGGTGACATTGCCTTCGTTGACCAGGCGATTTTGACAGCTCCGGGGCCGGTGGCATTGACGGTTGGGCAGGGTGATGTCGCCTTCGTGTCCCATGGTCGGCTGGTATCGGAGTCTTCGGTGGCTCTGCGGGTGGGGGAGGGGGATGTCACTTTCTCCGACTGGTCGGTGATGGAGGCCCCGGAATCGGTGGAGCTGGTGGTGGGAAGCGGCGATGTCGCCTTTGTCGACCAGACCCGGTTGGTGGCGGAGGATCGTCTTCGGGTATCGATCGCTGCGGGTTCGGTTCTCCTGGATCGCGATGTGTTGTGGCAGGCCGGGGAGGTGACGGTGGGGATTCGGGATGCGGGAGATTTCGTGGCCCGGCAGAATACCCTGATACACGCCGTGGAGCAGGGGGATCTCCGGGTGGCCGGGGCGGTGGTGTTCGTGGACAATGCCCGGATGGTGGCGGGTGATGTCTTGACCATGCTCCACTCCGGCGGCGACTTCCGGATGGCCGATACGGCGACGCTGTGGGCCGGGGAAGAGGCGACGCTGGATCTTGGGGTACACGGGACGGTAACCCTCACCGATCGGGCGACCATTACTGTCGGTTCGCTGATTGACAGCGGTCTGTTGACCGCACGCATGGGCGGGGATGTGCGTCTGGCCAACGAGAGTTTCATCGACCTCTTTCACGGTGTTGCCCATATCCAGGTCACCGAGGGGGATTTTCGCCTGAGCGACGCGGCCTTCATTCGTGCCGAAAGGCTGGATATGGTCGTCGAGGTCGGGGACCTCACCATGGACGACGCCGAGACTTTGTTGATCGCCGGGGATACGTTGACCCTCTCGGTGGGTGGCAACATCCTGTTGGACGAGCTTGTTGCCGGGAAGCGAATCGAGTTGACCTCGACGGACGGGGCCATCCACGACAACACCGCGGGTGAGGAGGATCTGATCGTCACCAAGGTTCTGCGCATGGAAGCTGCGCAGGGTATTGGTCTTCCCTGGGAGGACAATGAAGACATCGATGTCGCGATCGAGGAGTTGGGGGCCAAGAATCATCGGAGCGGTGGTATTGCCGTCTATACCGACGGCGGTTTCCGGGTCGGCAATGTCGGGGTGACGGGCCAGGGGGATCGGGATGTCGTTCTGGTGGCTCGGGATGCGATCCTTTACTCCTACGTCGGGTTTGTGACCGACGGTGATTCGTCCGACCATCCTTCGCAGGTGGTGAGCCGCCATGGGCCGGGGGCGTTTGTCATCAATCAACTTCCCCTGGGGGCGGAGGTTGGCGAGGGCAATCTGAGTACGGAATTGTTGAGCCTCATGACGATGCCGCACATCGTCCTGGACACCTTCGATTTTGCGGCGGAGGCGATCTCCACGGTCACGGAGTCGGAGGAGGGCGGGGAAGAGGGCGGGTCGCAGGAGGAGCGCCGACAGGAGGTGGCGAACCTCGTCAGCCGTCCGATCCGGATGGCGAGCGGCTACGATGATGGTGGCACGTCGATTTTCCGTCGCCTTGGGTTGAGCGAAGAGGGTGAGGGTATGGCCCAGATGGGGCGGCATTTGGCCGAGTTGCGTTCCCGGCTCTTTGGCGGGGGCGAGCATGGGGAGGCGGGCCGCCAGTCGCGGGTGGAGCGTCTGTTGAGCGATCTGAGCGTTGGCTCGACTGCGGATGTTTTTGCCCAGGTCGGGGCGCTGGACTCGCGGATGGGGGATTCGATCGGACAGTTGCAATCCCTTCTTGGAATTGACTTGAGGGGAGGTGCCGGGGCCGGATACTCTCCCGGTGGCTTGGGCGGGGCCGGGGGGATGG
>JADGCL010000163.1 GCA_015229005.1 Magnetococcales bacterium | reverse complement strand
CGGAACGCGCTCTGCGCAAGGTACGCCGCCGAAGGCGGCGCGGGCGGCGGTAACCATCGGCAGCCAACGGTGACAGAGTCTTTCCAACAGGCCCTAGTGGCCGGGGAGGCGCACGATCCCGAGGTGGTCCATGAGCCCCTGAACTTGTTGGATGCGGTCATCCCTGACGGTGTCTGCCAGCTCCTGCATGCCCATCATGTCGAACAGCTCTTCCACGCCGAAGTACTCCCGGGTTTTCACCAGGTCGATCTGCTGGAGCAGATGTTCTTCGGTCAGATTCATTCCGGCCAGGTACCTTGCCCGCACGGGGTCCGGTCGGCAGTGGGAGAGGAGGGCCTGACGTTCGGCGGGGTTCCCGGAGAAGCGAGCGGCTGCGGCTTCCGGCGTCGAATAGAGTTGGGAATAGCGGACGGGGAATATCGGCGGGTAGCGGTCGACCATCGAGAGGAATGTTCCGAGGAAGGAGAGATATCCGGGGAGTTTCTCTCCGTGTCTTTCTGCAATGGCCTCGAGCCATAGGAAAACGTCGTATTGACGCATGAGGTCGGCGACGCTCAGCGAGTACTCGAGGTGTCCCAGGAGCAGGCCGGTAAGGGCGGCCTTCGCCAGGGCGATCATGGGGTTCTGGTGACGGTCGAGAATGTTCTCGGGTGACTTGAGGAAGAGGGCGTCGCCGCTGGTCAGGACCCCCCGACCGCGAAGGCCGATCGGGCGGCAGGTTTTCATGTGCAACAATTTGCCGCAGTGGATATCCATCAACTGGAAACCCTGATTTTCCAGCAGGCTGGCGATCTCCTGGAAGTTTTTTTGCCCCTGGAACCACCTCTGGAAACCGAACTCGAAGATCACTCCGTGGATGTTGTTGCGCAACAGGCGGGGGGCTGCGGCCAGGATGTCGTATTCGGCGCCCTCGGCGTCCAGGGAGAGGAAATCCGGGGGAGGCACGGGAGGTTCATCATGGGGGAAAATGGTGTCCAGGGTCCGCAGGGTGACCGGGATGACGTCGACCTTGCGGTGGGCGGCGGGATCGGTATCGTAGGCGAATTGATCGTTGTATCTGAACGAGTCGAGAAGATCCGGGTGAAAATTCAGGAGGGATGATTCGTAGCGGTCGTAGACGAGATTGAAACTGGCGGTGGTGTCGCTGCCGCCCATGCAGTATGGGAGAACGATACATTTGCCATCCCAGGCCTCTATGATTTGCGGGATGCAGGCCTCATCCGCTTCGTAGAGGACATTGACGATTTCCGGTTCCAGCCAGTTGAACACGGGATAGGGCCTTGTCCCGGAGCGACCGCCGATGTGATGTACCGATATTTTGAAATCAGCGAGGGTCATGGTGTTGGCCTTGTGTTCGGATTGACCGACATTGAGCGAAAATCAAAATCCGCGCCCTTCCGAATGCGCCTCCGATTTTTTTCGGCGAACATCCCTGCCGGGAAAACGGGTCAGGGAGGGGCTGCCGGGCGCTCTCTTGAGATGGGATTTTTCTTCGCAATATCCGCTCCAACGTTTCCGGTCGGAAGAGTTGCAAGGTCGGACTTTTTCACCGGCCCGACGAGGGGGAGTGGTCCGTAAATTGCTAGGTTGAGGCGAGGGTGAGCGTTGGGCGTTGAGACCTTGACCCCAATGCTGTTACCATCCGCATGCGGATTGTGTGGGATCAAACTATCGAGGATGTTCGAGCATGGCCGAAGAAGGTGAGAAGGTAGCCGAGCCCTCCGGCGGCGGTGGGCTGATGAAGCTCATACTGCCGGTTGTGGCGCTGCTGATTGGTGCGGGTGGGGGGTATTTCCTGGGTCAGAGCATGGCGCACAAGAGCGCCGAGGAGGCGGCCCTGGCCGAACCCAAGCCGGAGGAGGAGGCCGAGCAGAGCGATCCCTCGAAGCTGGTGGGGGAGATGTTCAAGCTGGATCCCTTCGTGGTCAATCTGAACGAGCCGCGAGGCAATCGCTACCTCAAGACGACGATCCAACTCGAGATGGAGAAGGACAAACCGAAGCTCAAGGAGGAGTTGACGGCTCGTCAGGCGCAGTTGCAGGACATCATCCTGGCGCTTCTGACCTCGAAGAATTCGCAGGAGTTGCAGGCCCTTGAGGGCAAGTTCCGCCTTCGCGAGGAGTTGATGAGCCGGATCAACGCCCTGGTTGTGAGCGGGACGGTGACGCGGGTTTATTTCACCGAGTTTGTCATCCAATAGCGGCGGCGGTCGGGGCGAGAGCCGCGAGGCCTTCGGGCGTTTCGGGTAGGGGTCCATGTCGCAAATCCTGTCCAGCGAAGAGATTGATGCCTTGATGGCGGGCCTGGAGGAGGGCTCCATCGACGTCAATGGCGTCGAGGAGGAGATCCCTGCCCTGGCCGAGGAGAAGAAGGTCACCGACTTTTTCTTCGGGCAGAAGACGGCCATTCGCGTCGGGGCCCTGCCCGGGCTCGACCTGATCA
>JADGCL010000162.1 GCA_015229005.1 Magnetococcales bacterium | reverse complement strand
TCGTCCAGCGGGGGGTTCCGGGGGTGCGGGCTCTGCCGCTCTCCCCGCTTGCCCTTTGATTGTCTTCGGGAGGATGGTGCGGCGTGCCCTCTCTGCTTCGGCTCGTGCCGGTGGTCGCTCTTTCGATTTCACTCCTGGTTTTCATTCCCTCCGGGAATGCCGACGACTCCTTCACCGTCCTGGATGACACCTTCGACCGCTACGAGGCCTCCATCCAGGCGTTCGTCGTGGCCCTGAACACCCAGGACTGGGAGGGGATGCCGTCCCTCGCCGCGCAGTTGACCCGCCAATCGGAGGTGATCGTCGGGTTGGGGAGTCGTCTCGGCAACGATGCCTGGTCGAGCTATGCCAGCAACCTGGTGCACCATTGCGAAGAACTGGAGCTGGCCGTCGGCAGGAAGGACGGGGTCGAGAGCCTCTATCTGGCGGCCACGCTGATCAACCATATCGGCGAGATACAATCCTCGCATCCCGTGTGGTTGCGCCATTTCGTTCTTCTCCAGTTGCAGAAACTGGAAGAGGGGTTGCGGCAACGGGATCCGCATGCGGTGCGTGATGCTGCGGAGGCGATCCACACCAGCGCCAACAAGATCGTCCTTTCGGTGGGTTCTTCACCCGGTCTCTACCGGCATACCTACTGGAAACGCGGTATCATCGTCGTCAACCGTCTCGGCGATGGAATTATCGGTGGGATCAATGACGGGGACTGGTCGGGAATCCCCGGCCAGGTTACCCGGATCCGGGTTGCGGTGGAAAAATGGACGGAGAGTTTCAAGGACAAGGCTGACGGAAACGAACCATGAAATTGGCTTCCCGCTTCTATTTATTCCTGATTCCGGTCTTTTTGTTGACGACGGGTTTGAGTTCCTTATCGGCCTGGCGTGAATATAATGAAACGATCAACAGATTCGTCGGCGGATTCATCAAGGTCGACCGGGATAATTTCCGACTTCTCGCGGCGAATCCCCTGCTGGATTATTATTTCATGGATTCAGTCCGGGGCTACCGGGAGGAGACCAATGGGGATGTTCAGGATATACGGGTCCTGTTTGCCGAGCATATGGAAGAGGCACTGAAGCTTCTCCGGAATCCCCATCATCTGGCCCTGTTCGACCGGGAGTGGCGGTTGGTGACGGAGCTTTACCATCAGCCCGAAGGCCATCCGGCCGACATCCAGGGAAAGGATGAGATCACCCACTTCAAGGATCGTTTTGCCGACCCCTCGGTCGTCGAGCTGCTTTTATCAGCGCGTGTGGACAATCACCACAAGATGGTCATCCGCCTGCCGGGCGATGCCGATGGTGACGGGATCGTCGCTCCCGGGGAGACCCTGGGCTATCTTCACGGCGAGAACCTGATGCCGATCGACCGCTATTTTCACGATGCCCGGGCGGAGGTCCTCTTCCGCCTGGAGATGGCGCTCCTGCAGATTGCGTTGCTGGTCGTTGTACTCTACTGGGTGGGCCGTTCGGTGCCACGGCCATTCGAGCGAATGGCGGCGGTGATCGGACAGTTGCCGATCGGAGATCCGACCTTCCGCTTCGAGAAGAGCGGGATTCACGAACTGGACGTCCTGGGGGCGGCTCTCGTCCGGATGGGTGAGACCATCCATCGCCACCAGGATGCCCTGATGGCGGCCAAGGCGCGGGTGGAGTCTTCGGAACGGATGCTGCGACTGGTCCTGGACACCATTCCGGTGCGGGTCTTCTGGAAGGATCCGGAGGGTCGCTATCTGGGCTGCAATCGGGAATTTTCCCACGCCGCCGGGTTTTCCGAACCGCTTTCGGTGGTGGGGAAGACAGACGCCGAGCTTTGCTGGGCGGAGGACGCGGGGCTTTACCGGGAGGAGGATCGGGCGGTCTTCGAGGGGCGGGCCGAGGTGGCGAATCTCGAACGCACGCAACGGGACTGCCAGGGACGCACCATCTGGATCGAGGTGAGCAAGAGGCCTCTGACCGACACCAGCGACCAAATCGTGGGAGTGCTGGGGACCTCGCACGACATCACCGCCAGGAAGAGAGCCGAAGAGGAGCGCGACCGCTTTTTCGAGGCCTCGCCGGACGCCATGTGCATCCTCGGGATGGACGGCTGTTTCAAGCGGGTCAACCCCTCCCTGGTCGAGAAGATCGGGAGTGGTCGGGGGGAACTGGTTTCGGCCTCCTTCGTCGACCTCGTCCACAGCGAGGATCGGGAAGCGGCGTGCGGATATCTCGATGAACTGATCCAGGGCGAGGCGGCGGTACTCCGGGCCGATTTTCGTTTCGGGACCTTCGATTCCAAGCCCCCGGTCATCGCCTGGTCGGCGGTCGCGCAGGCGGGCAGCATCTACGCCGTGGGGCGGGATGTGACCGAACAGCGGCGCATGGAGCGGCAGTTGCTGTTGACCCAGGCCTCGGTGGAACAGGCCATGGATGCGCTCTACTGGATCGATGCGGGGGGCCATTTCTTCTTCGTCAACGAGGCGGCCTGCCGGGCCCTGGGGCAGAGCCGGGAGGCGTTGCTGCATCTCTCCCTGAGCGATGTGGATCTTCGCTGT
>JADGCL010000161.1 GCA_015229005.1 Magnetococcales bacterium | reverse complement strand
CGGATCGGGCCGCAGGGTTACCCGCAGCCTGAACCGAAACGACCGTCAAAGACCACCATCAATCAGGACCACACCGGCCCCCGGCGCCCCACCGCCGAGCCGGGGAACCGCCAAGCCGTCGAAACCATTTTACCACCGGTCGTCCATCCTGGCCTCCCGGTGGAAGCAAGGAGACAGAGCCCCATCCGCTGGGAGTCCGTTCCCTGTCGGTATCGCCGCGACCCGCCACCTCCCTGGTGACGAACCCTCGGGGATCCTTCCCCCGGGCCACCGCGCCTCCTATGGGAAGAGAGCATACAGCGATCCACCACAAAGGGAAACATTAAATTTCGATTAATTTGTCCAGAATCGCATTTTTCCCCGGATCCCCCGCCCCTGAAAGCCCTGGAGAAGGGGCCGATCACGCCCGAAAAAGACCCCTTGGCAGTGAATTGCCGATCTGGACCGGTCAAGATTAACAACATGTTAACCGATAGTGACCCACCATCGGGTGAGTTCGCAGCGACTACGGAAACCCCACGTTTCCGGAACCGGGGGTTGCAGCCCACCCCCGTCCCGTGGGAAAAAGGGGGCGGGCGGTTCCTCGGGGATCCCACCAAAGGCCGCCATCCGATCCACCACCGGCCTCCACCTCAGGGAGAATCTCCCATGTCCAAACCCGGTCCCGGGAAAACCTCCCCGACTCAATCGGTCCCCCCTGCATCCGGGAAGACCCCGGGGACACAACCCCCCTCCCCCTTGCCCGACCCGCTCGAGAAACCCTTTGCCGAGCGCTTCACCCGCATGCTCAGCGGGCGTCCGCCGCTGGATGAGCCGATCATCGACCCGGCGAACCCCAACCTCGCCGGAGGCCACCTTCCGGAGAAAGAATAGCCCCGCCCCTCCGACCGGTTGCGATCGGAAGGGGATTTATCCCTCCTCCCCCTCGCGCCCGGCGATCTTCGCCCAGGTGTCCCGGAGCGTCACCGTCCGATTGAACACCAACCCGCCACCGGCGCTTTCCTTGGCGTCGAGGCAGTAATACCCCACCCTCTCGAACTGATAATTCACCCCTGCGGTCGCCGATGCCAGGAAGCTCTCGGCCGGTCTCGCCTCCAGTTCGACCAAGGATCCCGGGTTGAGGTGGTCAATGAAGGACTCCCCCTCCGCCACATCTTCGGGATCGGGCTTATTGAAAAGCCGGTCATAAAGCCGCAACCGCACGGGCACCTGCCGCGAAGCCGACACCCAATGAACCACCCCTTTCACCTTGCGTCCCTCGGGATTGGCGTGGAGCGTCTCGGGATCCAGGGTGCAGTGCAGGCGCACGACCTCCCCGGTCGCCGGATCCTTCACCACCTCCCGACAGCGGATGACGTAGCCATAGCGCAGACGAACCTCGCCGCCGGGGACCAACCGCTTGAATTTCTTGGGCGCATCCTCGCGGAAATCCTCCCGCTCGATAAAAATCTCGCGGGTAAACGCGAGCTTTCGACTCCCCATTCCGGGGTCGCCGGGATGGTTGGCCGCCTGGAACTCGACCACCTCCACCCCCTCGGGAAAATTGTCGATCACCACCAGCAGGGGATCGAGAACCACCATGACCCGGAGCGCTCGGGATTCCAGATCCTGCCGCAGACAATATTCCAGGAGGGCCAGTTCCACCCGCCCCTCGGCCTTGGTCACCCCGATCTTGCGGGCAAAGGCGCGGATCGCCCCCGGGGTGTAACCCCGCCGTCGCATCCCCGCCAGAGTCGGCATCCTGGGATCATCCCAACCCGAGACATGCCCCTCCGTCACCAGCCTGAGCAGGCGCCGCTTGCTGACAACTGTATATTCCAACTGCAACCGGGAAAATTCGATCTGCCGCGGTCGGTTTCCCGGCAAGGTCACCTGATCGAGGACCCAATCGTAGAGGGGACGGTTATCCTCGAATTCCAGCGTGCAGAGTGAGTGGGTAACTCCCTCGATGGCATCCGAAAGGCAGTGGGAAAAATCGTACATCGGGTAAATGCACCAGCGGTCACCGGTCTGATGGTGGGTGACCCGGCGAATCCGATAGAGGGTTGGGTCCCGGAGATTCATGTTGGGCGAGGCCATGTCGATCTTCGCCCGCAGAACCCGCGACCCGTCCGCAAACTCGCCTGCCCGCATCCGTCGGAACAGGTCGAGATTCGTCTCCACCGATCGTCCGCGAAAGGGACTCTCCCGCCCCGGTTCGGTCAAGGTCCCGCGCCAGGCACGGATCTCGTCCGCCCCCAGATCGCAGACATAAGCCTTGCCCGCCACGATCAATTCCTCGGCAAAACAGTAAAGCATCTCGAAATAGCCCGAGGTGTACCGCGGTTCCCCCTCCCAGGAAAAACCGAGCCAGCGAACATCCGCCTTGATCGATTCAGTGTACTCCGTACTCTCCTTGATCGGGTTGGTATCGTCAAAACGCAGACGACAAACCGCCCCGGGATTTTCCTCCGCAATGCCAAAATTCAGGCAGATCGACTTGGCATGGCCGATATGGAGATAGCCATTGGGCTCCGGCGGAAAGCGGGTAACCACTCGTCCCCCATTCTTCCCGGAGGCCCTGTCCCCGGCTATGATCTCCCGAATGAAATCA
>JADGCL010000160.1 GCA_015229005.1 Magnetococcales bacterium | reverse complement strand
GTGGGCGCAAGAGGCCGTCAGAAATCCGCAAAGGAGGAGCGTCCAGCAAGCTCGAATCGTCTCCGATAAACGCATGGGACCTTCCCTGACCGCTGCCGCCCTCGCATCATGCCTGACTCGCATCATGCCTGACCCCGAAAACCCCACCCGAACTCGACAAACCACGGGCGGAGACCGGGACAGTTGACGCAATTATCGTGCAATAAATCGAGAATTCCCGGGTGCATTTTGAAAAACAGAGAGAACCGGTGGTCGACCGATCTGGCGGCGAACGGCTAATCGCCGATCATGGCCTTGGAACCGCTCAGGGTATGGATCCGCAACGTCACATAGGCCTTGGGATATTTCTCGACCGCGTACTCCAGGCTGTCCCAGAAGATCCGCCAGGGCAGCACCTCGATCTCCTTGAGATAGGCCAGAACCTGGGAATACCCCCCATCGACTTCGATGACGATGTCATGGCGGAAGAGCTCGGCGACCTCCTCCCCGTCACCCTCCTTGCCCTTCTCCAACAGCGACTGGGCAGGAAGAGCCTCCAGGTTGATGATACCGATGCCACTCTGCGGATTGAGGAGATGTTCCAGCAAGTGCGGCATCTCCTCCGTCGGGACCAGGGTCTCCATTCCCTTGCCCAACTTGACCTCCAGCTCGCCGATCTCCCGGGAGATCGCCTGCTGCTGCTCCTGATTGTCCCGGTCGGGATTGACCCCACGGCGGGCCAACACCTCGGTCTGCAGGGCAATCAACCCGGTCAGATCTCCCTGACTCTTGGCAATCCGCTCGTGGATCTCCTTCTGCCGCTTTTCCAGCGCCATCCACGAGAACTGGTACCAGCCGCCACCGATGACCGCAACCAGCATCACCAGCAGATAGACCTTCTCCCGCCGGGAGAGGAGTTCGATCCGGTCCAGGAGCCCCTTGAAAGCCAGCCGGATCCTCTCCATCATTCACCGCCCTCCACCGACCCCCGAAACCCGCTCGCCACACCGCCCGACCGAAGCTGCGAGAGACCTCCCCAGCCCCACCGTTCAGCTCCCTTCCCCGGACTTCTTCTTCCCCTCGTCGGCACCCCCCTCCGAGGAGGACCCCTCCTCCCGAAGCCCCTGCTGCGTCGTCTCCATCGGCTTGGCCATCGCCTCCCGGCTCCGTTCCATTTCCCGCAGCGCCACTTTGATCGGATCCTTGTCGCCGCGCCGGGAAATCACCAACTTGCGGTCGGTCTTCATCTCGAAACGCAATATCCCGGCGGCCCCGGGAGGCAGATCCGCCCCCGGCCCGGAAAGCGCCTTGCCCCCCTCCTCGACCTGGGACCTTTCCGCCACCTGAAAGACCTCGAATCGGGCCCCCTCGAAGCCCTCCTGATCGACCAGGGCGCGACTGTAGCGCGCCACCAGCCCAGGCGAATGCGCGTGCGTCCGCCCCTCGATGACGACCGCCTTTCCACCCTCCAGAAAGGCAAACCCGGTCAGCCAAAGTCCATCGATGCCGACGCGCATCAGGGATTCCAACTGCCGGGAAAAACCGATCGTCGCATCCAGACCATCCGTCCCCAACAGCTCCAGAATCTTCTTCTTGGTCTCCCGTTCCTGCTTGAGCCTGACCACCTTCCGCCGCAGCTTCCAGCTCTCCCTGGGCTTGGGAAACTTCTTGTCCAGTTCCGTCACCAACTGCGCCGCCTTGACCTTGTCGGCCTCCACCTGCGCAAGCCGCCCCTCCAACTCTCCCAGATGCCGCAGCATGAAGAGCTGCACCCCACCCAGCATGATGGCGAACACCAGCACGAAGGCAAGAATCCTCCCCCCCGTAAGATGCTCCTTTCGGGGGTGAAACTGCGCCTGGTAGAGATTGACCGACTGTCGGATCATTCCCTCTCCCTACCCGTCGACCCTGAGCGCCGCACCAATGGCCGGAAGACACCGCGCCAGATCTCCTTCGTCCACCTCCTGCGCAAAGGTGAGAATCTGCCGGATCGGGAGCTTCTTGACCCGCATCCCCAGCTTCTCGGCGAAGATCTCGTCCAATCCCCGAAAGGTGACTTCCATGGGGGCCAGATGCAGACAGGAGACCGGAGACTGGAAGAAATGGCTCTCGTAGTAGTCCAGGGTACGTTGCACCTCCAGCGCCAGGGAGTCCACCACCGGCGATGCCGCCAGCTCCTCGATGCTCGCCGAGGCCTTTCCCTCCAGCGACGCCAACACCTGATTGACGCCAACCTCGACGCGTCGAGCAATGAAAAGGGTGCCGTTGCGCGTCACCGTCAGCAGGCCATCGTTGCGCCCCAAAAACAGAACGACCACCCCCTCCCGGTCATCTTCCAGGAGCGCCACCAGATTGCGCAGCGCCAGCTCCGTGATGTCGATGGCGGTCAACTCCAGCTTGGCGCCATGGAAAATATCCGCGCACTCCTGCACAACCGAATCCCGGGCAGCAACGACATAGATCTTCCCGGAACTCTCCGCCTGCCCCGCCGCCGGCTGGTCGAAGACATCCACCACCGCCTCGATCACCGGATACTCCAGCTGATCCTTCAACCGCCACCGCATCGCGGTCGCCAACTCCTCCCGCGGCACCTCCGCCGCCTCCGCCGGGAAAACCGAATAGCTGCCCATCTCAAGCAGCCCAACAAAGTGCGCCCCCGCCAACTGATGGACCCGCACCAGATCCGCCACCAGTCGCCCCCCCCCGTGCCCTCCCAGATCCGACTGGAAAAGACACACCTTCAGGATC
>JADGCL010000015.1 GCA_015229005.1 Magnetococcales bacterium | reverse complement strand
TGCCCGATTCCTGCCCGATTCCTGCCCGATTCCTGCCCGATTCCTGCCCGATCCCCCTGCATGGTTCCCCAGAAAACCCTGCACTCAGGAAACTCCCCCCACCAGGACATCCCGGCAACCGCCGCCGACGTCAATTCCGGGTCATCTCCTCGACCGTTCCCCGCCCGGAGGCATGGAGGAGTTGGAAACGGGCCAGGGCTGCGGCGAAACGACTCCGTGCCAACTCGGTTTCCGCCGAAAAGAGTTCGTGCTGGGCATCCAGAAGGTCAAGGGAGGTGCGGGTCCCAACCTGGTACTCACGCTCGACGCCGTCACGGGCCTGGGTCGCCGAGGTGACCGAACTCTGGTTTGCCTCCATCCGCGCCCGTGCCCCAGAAAGATCGAGGAAGGCCTTTTCCACTTCGAGCAGGGCCTGCCGCCGCAAATCCTCCAGGTTGGCCCCAAGGGCGTCCCGCTCGGCAACCGCCTGCGCCACGGCGGCGGTGGTCCCACCCCCGGAGTAGATCGGCACCGACAGGGCAAGGGTCATGTTATAACTGTCCACCGGGTCGACCCGACCGACGACCTGGGTCTCCCAGGAGCGTCCGAGGGTGGAACTGAGAGAGAGAACCGGCTCGTGCCCGGCCTCTGCCAGGGCGACCTTCATTCGTCCGGCCTCCAGGCTCGCCTTGGCGGCACGAAGGTCCGGTCGCCCGTCCACCCGGGCCTTGAGTTCGGTGAGCTTCTCCCCGACGGCCGCAACAGGGGCCGCGGGCAGGGCGAGATCGGCCGCAGCGGGGGCCCCCACCACCTCCTCGAAGGCCGCCCGCGAGACCGCCAGGGCATTCTCCGCCCCGATCCTTTGGGCTCGGGCTGCGGCCAGTCTCGACTCCGCCTGACTCACATCGGTGCGCGTCACCTCACCGACCCGAAAGCGGGCCTGGGTGGCGACAAGGTGGCGCTCGGTCACCTCGAGATAGCTCCCCGCCAATCGCAGGACCTCCCGCGCCTCCAGGGTGGCGACGGCAGCACCGGCAGCCTTGAGAAGCACCGCCTGGCGGGCACTCGCCACCTCTTCCTCCGCCGCCGACGCCAGGAGGCGATAGTAATCCAGCGAGCGCTTGAGAGGACCGCTGTACAGGCTCTGCCCCAGGGAGAGTTCCATCGCCACCGGGTCCGAACTCGCTCCACCCCCCTCCCAATCCGCCCCGGTGACGCTCTTGGAGCCCCCGAGAGCCACCTCAGGAAAAAGCTTTGCCGCCGCCTGCCGAACCTGCTCCTTCTTGGCCGCATACCCCAATTCCGCTGCCTGGAGGGAGGGACTCGTCGTCAAGGCCCGCCCCAGGGCCACCGCCAACGGCGACTCCCCCGCCCGGCACTCTCCAACCCAGAGGAGAGGAGACAGCAGCAGCGCCGACCAGGTCAAACCCTTCCGCCAAGGGGACTTCATGCCGCAAAAACCTCTCGATTCAGTCACCGGATCACGACCAACCCATCCCGACCGCCGAAGGCCCTCCCCGGGGAAAGGGAAATGGAGCCCCCCAGACCCAGGCCGGGTCGCCCCCGGAAAGCGACCGCGCCCCCGCCCGGAAGGACAACCCGATGAAGGGAGAGGGAATTGGAAAAAGAACGGCCTCCCCGGGGCGTTCATTGTGACCGACCACGTAAACAAGATCAACCGGTCCCATCGACAACCGCCGCCCGATCCACGTCGACCGTCGCCTCCACACCGGCGGCGACTCGACCGAAACTCGGCAAGAAGTCCCTCACACGAAAGCGACACATTTCAGGGTGGCACGAATGCAGGGTCAGGAAAACCCCCGCCGATATTGCCCAAAATGGGCGTCCCAAATGGGCAGGGAGGCCTTTCACGGAACTATTTGTGCAGCAGCGACAGTTTTCCTCTTGTGAGTTGCACACCGGTTGGATAGCTTGTCCCCTCTTGATTTTCCGGAAAGAATCCTATGGATCCAGTCGATGTTCACCCAGACCGGCGGAGAATGGCGGGAGACCCCACCGTCGCCGATGATCCCAGCCCCACTCTCCGGTCGATGACCGGCGGAAGGGAGAGCGGGGCCGCGTCCGCCCCGGTCGGGGGCCACCCGATCGCCGCGCAACCCGGGATACCCCCGGAGGAGATAGAGAGAAAGGAACCCGGGGAGGCAGTCCGCTTCGAGGTAACGGCCGACCTGCCAGTGCCTGCCTACCTCCAGGAGACCTATTGGTGGGCCTACCTCCACCCCAGGGGGGTCCGGTTCTTCGAGCGCCAGTGGATCGTCAACCTCATCCTCTGGGGCAACTTCGCCGAACTGCGCGATGCCGCCCTCGCCGAGATCGATGCCTCGTGCGGCGGACGCACCCTCCAGGTGGCCTGCGTCTACGGGGATTTCACTCCGATCCTGGCCAGCCGGATCGCCCCCACCGGAAGGCTGGATGTCGTCGATGTGGCCCCGGTGCAACTGACCAATCTGAGCCGCAAACTGGGAGCCGCCTCCCCCCAGGTCTTCCTGCACCACCAGGACTCCACCCGGCTCGAATTCGCCGACGGCACCTTCGACAACGTCGTGGTCTTCTTCCTCCTCCACGAACAACCCGAAGAGGCCCGCACCCGAACGGTCCACGAGGCCGTGCGGGTGACCCGCCCCCAGGGACGGGTCATCTTCGTCGACTATCATCAGCCCTACCTGACCAACCCGTTCCGCTATGTCATGATCCCCGTTCTGGCCTCTCTGGAGCCCTTCGCCCTGGACATGTGGCAACGGGAGATCGTCGACTGGGTCCCCCCTCCCTGGCGACCTTCGGACTGCCGCAAGGAAACCTACTTCGGCGGCCTCTACCAGAAGGTGGTCATGGTCCGGTGACCATATCCCCTGATCCTTCGACCTTGACGGCCTCGTCCGGAAGAGAGGCAATCCCAGTTCGGCTTCGGGAGGAGTCCCCATGAGTGCAACGGTTCGCGTTTACGTCGGTCGTGAAATCGCCGACTACGGCTTCGGCAACGGCCATCCCTTCGGCCCGCACCGCATGGATGCCTTCTGGAACGAGGCCAGACGGCGGGGACTCGACCGCCAGGTCGAAATCGGCAAGCCCGTGGCCGCCACCCGAGAGGTGATCGAACTGTTCCACACCCCGGAATACGTCGCCCAGGTGATCCGTCAATCCAGGACCGGCGAAGGGCTCCTCGACTACGGCGATACCCCGGCCTTCAAAGGAGTCTACGAAGCGGCCTCCCACGTCGTCGGCTCCACCGTCGACGGCACCGAGGCGATCATGAAGAAACTCTGCCGGCGGGTCTTCGTTCCGATCGCCGGGCTGCATCACGCCCGCCCGGAGCGGGCCGGCGGTTTCTGCGTCTTCAACGACGTCGGCGTCGCCATCGGCGTGCTGCGGCGTGACTGGGGGCTCGAACGGATCGCCTACGTCGACATCGACGCCCACCACGGCGACGGCGTCTTCTATGCCTTCGAGTCCGACCCCGAGGTCTTCATCGCCGATATCCACGAGGATGGCCGCTTTCTCTATCCGGGCACCGGTCACTCGCGGGAAACGGGGGAGGGAGAGGCCCAAGGGACGAAGCTGAACATTCCGATGATGCCGGGGGCCAACCAGGAGGATTTTCTGCAGGCCTGGGAGGCGGTCGAAAAGTTCATCCGCGCCACCGAACCGGAGTTCATCTTCCTGCAGGTCGGGGCCGACTCCATCGCCGGCGACCCCATCACGCATCTCGGATTCACCGCCAAGGCCCACGGTCACGCCGCCGAGCGTCTGACCCTGCTGGCCGAAGAGCTGGGACACGGGCGCATCGTCGGCGTCGGCGGCGGTGGCTACAACGTCACGAATATCGGCCACGGCTGGAGCGAGGTGGTCGAGGCGTTCGTCAGAGTCCCGGTCACCCCCTGAAGGATCAGACCCGGACCATGGCCGCCTCCCCCCCCCACCCCTGGTTTCCCCCTGGTACCGTCATCCTCGCCGGAGCAGGCCCGGGCGACCCCGATCTCCTGACCGTGGCCGCCGAAAGAGCCATCCGACAGGCCGATGTGGTGGTCCACGATGCGCTGGTCTCGGAAGAGATTCTGGCGTTGATC
This sequence comes from Magnetococcales bacterium, assembly GCA_015229005.1. Classification (GTDB taxonomy): domain Bacteria; phylum Pseudomonadota; class Magnetococcia; order Magnetococcales; family JADGCL01; genus JADGCL01. The sequence goes on along the minus strand of JADGCL010000015.1, from coordinate 47,357 downwards.
CCCAGGGATTGCGAACTGGTCTTCGCCGGCAAGCGCGGCGGCAGTCCCTCGACCAGTCAGGGCGACATCAGCCTCACCCTGGTGAATCTGGCCAGGGAGGGAAAGCGGGTACTTCGTCTCAAAGGGGGAGACCCCTTCGTCTTCGGTCGCGGCGGCGAAGAGGCACAACACCTGGCCCGGGAAAAGATCCCGTTCCGGGTCATCCCCGGTCTGACGGCCGGGGTCGCCGGCCCGGCCTATGCCGGCATCCCCATCACCCACCGGGGGGTGAACGCGAACGTGGCCTTCATCACCGGCCACGAAAAGGCCGAGAACACCGCCTCAGCCACCCCCGGAAATGACACCCGGGTCGATTGGGAAGGGGTGGCAAGGAGTTTTCCGGTCATCGTCCTCTACATGGCCATCAAGAGCTTGGATCCCCTGGTGCGGCGCTTGATCGCCGCCGGTCGCGATCCCGAAACCCCGGTCGCGGTCATCCGCTGGGCGACAACCCCGCGCCAGCAGACCCTCGTCACCACCCTGGAGCGGGTCGCCGCCGATGTCGCGGCCCTGGACCTCCAGGCCCCGGCCATCGTTGTCGTCGGCGGGGTCGTGCCCTTCCGCCAGGAGTTGGCCTGGTTTGCCGACGAAACTCTCATCCCGCCGCCATCGCACTGACAACGGCAGGACCGCCCCGCACCCGGTCACCACCACCGCAGACTGAAACCCGCGCCAGGACGGGGCGAGACTCGCACCAAACCAGGGCCAAAACCCGCGTCGGTTCGGAGTCGAGACCTGCGCCAGACCAGGGTCGCGGCCCGCGTCTGGCCGGGGGGCAGAACTTGTGTCAGGCCAGGTTGGCCGAGCGAACGTAACGGCTCGTACCCATGAGCAGCGCCCCCGCCAGATGCTCCTGGTGCCGAGTGTCGCGGAGACGGATCTCCTCCTCACGGTTGGTGAGGAAGGCCAACTCCACCAACACCGAAGGCACATCCGGGGCCTTGAGAACCGCAAACCCGGCCTGTTTGACGCTGCGTCGGTGAAGGCGCACATTGGGAACACTCTTGAGAGACGAAAGGAGGTCCCACCCCAAGACCAGACCGCGGTTGATCGAATCCCGCTGCGACAGATCCATCAGGATGCCGCGAACCTCGGGATCGTTGACATCATCGAGATCCACCCCACCAAGCAGATCGGCGCTGTTCTCCCGGCGGACCAGCGCCCGAATGGCCCGATCCGGGGCCGGTTTGCCACGCTCCGAAAGGCAATAAACCGAGGCCCCACGCGCCGAACGATCGCGGAAGGCATCGGCATGGAGACTGATGAAGAGATCCGGACGAAACGAGCGGGCCAGGGTGACACGTTTGCGCAGGGAAACGTAGTAGTCGCCGGTGCGGGTCAAACGGGCCGTGAGCCCCGGAGTGGCATCGATCTTGGCCGCCAGCTTTTTGGCGACGGAGAGGGTGATGTCCTTTTCCCGGGTACCATTGGGACCGATCGCCCCCGGATCCTCGCCGCCATGACCGGCGTCGATCACGACCACGGCATCCCTGCCCCGCCGCTGCCCGCCACGCCGGTTCTGGACCTGAACCGGCCCCTTGACCGGCTCCTTGACCGGCTCCTTCCCGGCCTTCGCCACGTCCCGCGCCTTGGGAGCGGAGGCCCGCTCGGGAATCTCCGCCTGCCGCCCTTTCTGGGCATCGGCCTGACGGGCCTCCGCCGAAGTGTAGAAATCCACCACCAGCCGATGGGTCTTGTCGCTATTGGCCCCAAGGAAAAAGGCCCGGGGCTTCACCCCCCCCTGAGTCTCGAAGACCGCCCGCACGGTGCCTGGCTGGGGATTGCCAACGCGAAAGCCCCGAACCAGGGCGTCCGTCAATTTTCCCTCACCAACCCCGCGGGAAAGCGTCGCCTGGGGAATGTCCAGGACCACCCTGTCCGGGGCCTTCAGGGTGAAAAGTCGGTGATCCACCGACCTGTCCATGTCGAACACCACCCGGGTGTGGTCCGGAGCGGTCCACAGCCGAACGTCGGTGATCTTGGCCGGAATCGCCGCCCATGCCGATCCACGAGGCAAGAGCAACCCCCCGGCGGAGATGGCCAGCGCTTTGAGAAGATGGCGTCGTTCCATACCCTATCACCCCCTGCGGTCTGCATCAGGAACCTGTCACTTCCAGCTTCTCCCGTGATAGCATCAACCACTTTTTGCGCTTCGCCTGCCGGGAAGGCCCTGCTCTCAGGCTGGCCCTGCCCCTCGCGGAAGTGCTGATCCGGGAATCCCGTGCGGCAAATGCAACGTTTGGACCATCGACCTCCAACGTTCCGCTTTTCCGGGAGTTTTCCGGTATCGTCGCCTTGCTTGCCCCCCGGAGAACACCATGACCACCGAGGATCCGGCGGAAATCGCCAAATTTGCCACCCTCGCCCACGAATGGTGGGACCCCGAAGGGCGTTTCAAACCCCTGCATCGAATCAATCCCCTCAGGGTCGGCTACATCCTCGAATGTCTGGGCTCACCGGCGCCGGGGAGCCCCCCCCGACGTCTGGTCGACGTCGGTTGCGGCGGTGGAATTCTCGCCGAGGCCCTGGGAGAGTCTGGGCTGGAGGTCACCGCCATCGACCGTTCGGTCGAAATCATCGGCGCCGCAAAGAAACATCAGGAGGAGAGTGGCTCGACGGTCGACTACCGGCTTCAATCCGCCAGAGAATTGGCGAAGGAGCAACCCCAAGGGTTCGACGCCGTGACCGTCATGGAGGTTCTGGAACACATCCCCGACGTGCCTGCCTTCCTGGGCGACTGCCGGGATCTCCTGCGACCGGGAGGATGGCTGTTCTTCGCAACCCTGAACCGGACCGTCAAGTCCTGGCTCTTCGCCATCGTCGGCGCCGAATACCTGCTGCGTTGGCTCCCGCGCGGAACCCATGCCCACGATCGCTTCATCCGTCCTTCGGAACTGACCGGACACCTGGCCCACGTCGGCATCAGCCTCCGGGATCTCCGCGGCATGAGCTACCGTCCGCTCCACGACGCCTGGGTCCTCTCCCGCGATGCCAGCGTCAACTATCTGGGCTACGGAATCCGCATGCCGGTTTGATATCAGTTCGAAGCCGATACTCCGAGAGGGTCCCTTGGACATGATCTCCGTGAAGCCCCCCCTGCCTGCCGCTGCCACGGGATTTTTCACCGCAATCCGTGACAAACCCCACTGGCTCCTCGCAGGACTCCTCGGAATCCATCTGGGTCTCTACTTCTGGGCAGGTCCCCTGTTCTATGGCAGTGACGATCTGGCCTACACCCTGATCGCCGATTCGATCGCCAATGGCACCTACCAGCCCAATCCCCACCTGCATTACAACCGCTTCGGCGCCACCATTGTTCCCGCCCTGATTTTCAGGATGTTCGGCGTCAACCTCTACACCACCTCCCTTTGGCCCCTGGTCTGTTCATTGCTCCTGGTGGCCGCCGTTTTTCTGGTCGGCTCTCGCATCTTCGGGCGCCTTGCAGGCTTTCTGGCCGCCCTCCTCCTCGCCACCAACCCGCTCCATCTCACCTATTCCCTGCACCTCATGACCGACGGACCGCTCTCCCTGTTCAGCTTCACCAGCGCCGCCGCCCTCTATTTCGGTCGCGAGACCCGCAATCCCCGGCACCAGCTCAGCCTGGCGATTCTCTTCGCCTTTCTCTTCACGTTCGCCTTCATCAGCAAGTGTTCGGCGCTGTGGGCCGGGCCGTTCCTTGTCGGTCTTCTGTTATTCGATCTCGTCCATAGACAAAACGGGCGCCTGTGGTTCACGATTTCAATCACAGGAACCATCCTCGCCATCGTTTATTTTGGGACATATTATATTTATACTGGCAATTTTTTCTATCGCTTCACCGGTGTCAACGAACTCTTGGACCCAAAAAATCATCTCAGCATCAGACAGTTACAGGATTATTACGTCAATAAACCCCTCAGCGCCTATATCACCCGCCTGACCTACGAACCCGTCCGGATGTTCCTGGCCTCACCGGCAGTCATCCTCCCCATGCTCCTGGCCCTGCCGGCCCTGGTCCGACCGTTCAAGGCCATCGCTCCCCTGCCGGACTCAGTTCGTTTCTGGGCATTCTTCTCCTGGTCGGTCATTCTCTCTCTCTGGTTCGGGAGCTATTCGACCCGCTACTACTCGCCATTCGGCCTCTACGATTACTACCTGCTGCCCATCACCCCGGTTCTCTGTCTCCTCGCCGGCGTAACCCTCGCGAGTCTGGTCGAATCCCCCGCAGCCGACGGCAGGCGCCTCCTCTGGGCCATGGCGCTCCTCTTCGTGGCGATGGTCCCTGTCCAAAGGTTCCTCCTCAATGAAAAACTGGGCATCCTCCTGACCGGAATCCCCCTGGTGACCCTGGCCCTGGCACGGAGCTGGTTGCCGGAGCTTCCCTGGAAGCGAACCCTCCTCCCGGTCGCCTTCGTTGCCCTGGTCGTGGTAACGGACCTGCTGATCCCCTCGGTGGGAATCCATCGGGGTGAGCTCGGCGAAACGGCGCTCCAGAGGGACGAAAGAGAACTCGTGCAGAAACATCTGGCGAACCCGTCCGGCCCCACCCTCGTCCTGACGGATTCCCGTTCGGCCAAGGTCATCTCCTTCTACCTTGGACTCCGCACGCCGACCTCACTCCGTCTGCTCTCCTGGGGCGAGGCCGAGGCTGCGGTCGTTGCTGAAAATCGGCGGCTTCTCTATTTTGTCCATGCGGGGAGACTGAAATCGAGTCGGGGTACCTACGGCTATGCCATCCCGGCGTTCGTCACCCATCCCCCGCCCGACTGGCGTTTGCTCGAATCCCGCCAGGGGATCTCCCTCTTCGAGGCCAGGAGCGTTACTCCGCCGCCTCTCTGACGCAAGGACGGGGCATCACCGCCATGAGCCACATCCTCCTGATCAACCCCAAGGTCCACAGCGCCTCCCAGAGCGCCCGCGTCAACGCGCTCATGAGCGTCTCCTTCCCGACGAGCATCGCCTACCTGGCAGGATACCTCCTCAAGTTCCAAATCGAGGTCACGGTGGTGGATGAATACGTCCACCCCCTGGACTTCGAAACTCTCTCCGGAATGCTCCTTCAGCTCAAGGAGCCCCGCATCGTCGGCATTTCCACGGTCACTCTCACCGCCTCCCGCGCCTATGAGCTGGCCTCCTGGATCAAGCGGGCGACCCCCGACACCGTCGTTATCGTCGGCGGCATTCACGCTACCGTCGTCCCCGACGAGGTGCTTGCCCAACCGGGAGTGGATCTCGTCGTTCGGGGCGAGGGCGAGTTGGTCCTGAAAGAACTGGTCGACCGGATATTGGCCGGAATGGATCCCGGAAACGGCGTGCCGGGAGTTTCGCATCGGCTGGAGGGGACCGTCGTCCACAATCCCCTGCCGCCGTTCCTTGCCGATCTCGACGAGATCCCTTCCATTCCCTTTCATCTCTTTGCGCAACACAAGGAGCGCTACTCCAACTTCGGGGTGATCCTGGGATCCCGGGGCTGCCCCTATCCCTGCACCTTCTGCTCCGCCAGGAGCATGTCCGGCATGAAATACCGCTTCCACTCCGTGGAACGCATGCTCACCGACATCAGGCTCCTGGTCCGCACCTACGGTCAAAGGACCATTCACCTCATCGATGACAACATTGCCGTCCACAAACGTCACTTCATGGAGTTATGCGCCGGCATCATCGGGGAGGGATTGCACCTCGAAGCATCCTTTCAGGGGTCCCTGCGCGGAGATGATGCCCGCGACGATGTCCTCACCATGGCCAAGAAGGCCAATTTCTCCATCATCTATTTCGGGCTGGAAACAGGCAGCGAACGACTCATGCAGGTGATCCGGAAAAAGGAGACCGTGGCCGACGTGGTGGACGCCATCCATCGTACCCACAGGCACGGCATCGCCACCGGGACCACGATTATTTTTGGTCTGCCCACCGAGACCCGCAAGGATCGCTGGGACTGCATGCGTCTGGTCCGGACGCTGCCGCTGGCTTCCGTGCGCTTCAACACCCTGGCCCCCTATCCCGGTACCCAGGTCTACGACGAGTTGATGGCCCAGAATAAAATCACCTTCAAAAAAGACATGGTCAATTTCAACGTCCAATACCTCTGGCAGGGAGACGACATCCCCTACGTCCCGGACGGCAACAACAGGCTCGAATTGATTTTCGACACCATGTTCGCCAATCTCTCTTTCTACCTGAGCCCGCGCGGCCTGCGCCAGATTTTTACCAGGTCCATGGCCGGTGGCAACGTCGTCAAAATAAAAAACAAATGGTACCTCGACCCGTCCGAAGCACTGAAAATGTATTTGATGTTTCAATATCTCTTTCTGCGCTTCCTGAGTGTCTCCGTTCGCATGCTGTTCGAGAGATCGAATTAAAGTCATGGTGAGAAATATCGTCATTCTTGGGACAGGCGGCAACTCGATCGATATCCTCGATACTCTTCTGGAAATAAACAGACAAAAACGGATTCAGTATCACTGCTTGGGTTTCCTGGACGATGCCGTCGAACGGCACGGGCAGGAACTGCTCGGTCACACCATCCTGGGACCGCTCGCTCACGCCCGGGAATTGAAGGATTGTTTCTTCGTCAACGGTATCGGCAATGAAAAGAACTTCTGGCTGAAGGAGGAAATCATCGCCAGGACCGGAGTCGCCCCGGAAAGATTCGCAACGATCCTTCACCCCTCCGCCAGCGTCTCCCGATCCTCCTCCCTGGGGTTCGGCACCGTCGTCTTCCAGAACGTCTCGATCACCTCCCGGGTCGCGGTGGGCGACCACGTCATCATCCTGCCCAATGCGGTCATCAGTCATGATGACCGGATCGGTGATTTCACCTGCATCGCCGGGGGAACCTGCATCTCCGGCGGCGTCTCGATCGGTCGCTCCTGTTACCTGGGGTCCCACTGCGCCATCAAGGATGGGCTCTCCATCGGCGATCGATGCCTGATCGGCATGGGCAGTGTCGTCCTGCAAAGCGTCGAGGCCAATCAAGTGATGGTCGGCAACCCGGCCCGGCGCCTGCGCAACACCTGCTGAAAGCCCGTCGCGTCGGAAACAGCCCGGGCCAGAAGAAGGATATTGCGCAATCCGCACGCCTCCTCTACCCTACCCCCGCTTTTGTGCCATCCCAGCTTTCGTGCCATCCCATGAGGGGTGTTCGAGTATTCCCGGCGGAGGGCCCTTCGGGCTGCGCCGGCGGTCGCCCTAACAGAATTGCTCGGCGTCCCCTCCCCGAGTCGCGACGGAGTCCCCGATGCCCATTGCCCCCACTGTCGAACTCGGCGCCAATGTCCATATCCCCCAGCCCGATCTCGTCAATCTCTACGGCTGTCGCATCGGCGAGGGTACCCGCATCGGCGCCTTCGTCGAGGTTCAGAAGAATGTCACCGTCGGCGCCCGCTGCAAGATTTCCTCCCACTCCTTCCTCTGCGAGGGAGTCTCCATCGGAGACGATGTTTTCATCGGTCACGGGGTGATGTTCATCAACGACCGCCTCCCCAGGGCCACCAACGCCGACGGTCGATTGCAGACCGAGGCCGACTGGAGCGTCGAAAAGATCCGCATCGGGCGAGGGGCCTCCATCGGGACCCACGCCACCATCATGGGAGGGGTGGTGATCGGTGAAATGGCCCTGATCGGCGCCGCCGCCCTGGTCACGCGCGATGTCCCCGCATTCGCCGTCGTCGCCGGCGTCCCCGCCAGGGTGGTCGGGGATGTCCGCGATCAAACCACCGGCAACCCTTCCCGCACCCAAGGAGATCCGTCATGATCCGCGTCGGCCTGATCGGCTTCGGCTACTGGGGTCCCAACCTGGCACGCAACTTCGCCACCCAGGACCAGACCCGGGTGGTGGCCATCAGCGATCTCCGGGAGTCCCAGTTACAACGGGCGGCAAAACTCGTCCCCGGGGTGCGCGTCACCACCGATTATCGCGAACTGATCCAGGACCCGTCCATCGAGGTCATCACCATCGCCACCCCGGTCTCCACCCACTTCGACCTGGCGATGGCCGCACTGGAGGGCGGCAAACACGTCTGGATCGAAAAACCGATGTGCGCCACCGCCGAACAGGCCCGGCGCCTGATCGACCTTGCCCGGCGCCGCAACCTCGTCCTCCATGTCGACCACACGTTCGTCTACACCGGCGCCGTTCGCAAACTCCGCGAACTCGTCGCCAGCGGCGCCCTGGGCAATATCCAGTACTTTGACTCGACGCGCATCAACCTCGGCCTCTTCCAGCACGACGTCGATGTCATCTGGGATCTGGCAGTCCACGATTTTTCCATCCTGGATTCGATCCTCGACAAACAGCCCGTGGCCATCTCCGCCCACGGGGCAAGCTTTCTCCCCGGCAGTCCGGTCAATCTGGCCTATGTCACCCTTTTCTACGATTCGGGCATGATCGCCCACGTCCACGTCAGTTGGCTCGCCCCAGTCAAGATCCGCACCATCCTCCTCGGCGGGGACAAGAAGATGATCGTCTTCGATGATCTGGTCCCCATGGAGAAAATCAAGATCTACGACAAGGGGATCCAGGTCTTCGACGATCCGCACGAGATCCACCGGATGCGTGTCGGCTACCGCATCGGCGACATGTGTTCACCCAACCTCGACACCACCGAGGCACTGCAAACCGAGACGGGTCACTTTCTCGCCTGTGTTCGTGATGGCCGCCCCTCCCTCACAGGCGGCGAGGCCGGCCTGCGCGTCGTCAACTGGCTGGAAAAGGCAACGCTCTCCCTCAATCAGCAGGGAAGACTGGTTTCCCTGACGGAACCTTGATATGGTTCCCCTCCCGGGCAAAACGTAGTTTTGCGGGAAGGCAAAGCACAGTTCAGGATTCAACGGGTTACGCTGACCCTTTGAGGTTAGCCGGCCATCCATGCCCACCGCATCCCTTTTATCAGTGGGCTGCCGGACCTATCGCGGAACTTTGCACGGACTGGTACCTGGAAGGGCAACGATGGTTCCTTTTCTCGATCTCAAAGCGCAGTACCACACCATCAAGGATGATATCCTGGCCGCCATCGAAAGGGTTCTGGAGAGCAGCCAGTTCGTCCTCGGCGAGGCCGTGGAGGATTTCGAGCGTCGCTTCGCCATCCACAGCGGCGCCCGCCACGCCATCGCCGTCAACTCCGGAACCAGCGCCCTGCAACTGGCCCTTCTCGCCGCCGGGATAAAACCGGGGGATGAGGTGATCACCACCCCGACGACCTTCGTCGCCACCACCGCCGCCATCCTCTACGTCGGCGCAAAGCCCGTGTTCGTCGACATCGACCCGAAGAGCCACTGCCTCGACCCGGCGCGCATCGAGGCGGTCGTGACCCCACGAACCAGGGCCATCCTCCCGGTCCACCTGCATGGGCTGACCGCCGAGATGGATCCCATCGGCGAGATCGCCGCCCGGCACGGTCTGGTGGTCATCGAAGACGCGGCCCAGGCCCACGGCGCCCGCTATCGCCAGCGACCGGCGGGGAGTATGGGAGATCTGGGCTGTTTCAGCTTCTACCCGGGGAAAAATCTGGGGGCCTACGGCGAAGGAGGGGCGGTGGTGACCCAAAGCGACGACCACGCCCGCACCCTGCGCATGCTCCGCGACTGGGGACTGGAACGCAAACACCGCCACGCCCTGAAGGGCTTCAATTTTCGCATGGACGGAATCCAGGGCGCCGTCCTCGGAGTCAAGCTGCGCCACCTGGACGCCTGGAACGACGCCCGGCGCCGTCACGCCGCCCGCTACGACACCCTCCTGGCATCGGTCAGGGTCGCCCGCCCGCAGCCGCCCGCCCACTGTCACCACGTCTACCACGTCTACGCGGTTCGCCTCGGAGAACGGGATCGGGTGCAGCAGGCAATGCAGGCCGAAGGGATTGCCACCAATATCCACTACCCCTTCCCGGTCCACCTCCAACCGGCCTACTCCGACCTGGGCTATGGCCCGGGGGACTTCCCGGAAGCGGAAACCGCGGCCCGGGAGTTCCTCTCTTTGCCCATGTATGCCGAACTGACCGATGACCAGATCGGCGCGGTGTGCCGCGCCCTGGAGAGCGCCCTGTGTGGCTGACCTGCGCCCGAATCCCTTCATCGCCGCCGGCCCCGTGAAGAGGATCCTCGTCACCGGCGGGGCCGGTTTCATCGGCTCCGAATTGACCCATCAACTGGCCGCAGCCGGCCATCGCGTGGTCGTGGTGGACAACCTCGTCAACGGCAAGCGCGAGAATCTGGCCGCCCTCCTCGGAGATCGGGTGCAACTCATCGTCGGCGATATCCGCGACGAGACCACCCTGGGTCCCCTCCTTCAGGGGGTGGAGGTCGTCTATCATTTGGCCTGCCTCGGGGTGCGCCACTCGATCCACTCCCCCCGCGAGAATCACGACGTCAATGCCACCGCGACCCTCTCCCTCCTGAAACTGGCCCGTCAGGCCGGGGTTGGCCGGTTTGTCCACGTCTCAAGCTCCGAGGTCTACGGTACCGCCCGCCAGGTGCCCATGACCGAGGAACATCCCACCCTGCCAATGACAGTTTACGGGGCGGCAAAACTGGCCGGAGAGTGCTATGCCCGGGCCTACCAGTCCACCTACGGGTTTCCCACCGTCGTGGTCCGACCGTTCAACGCCTTCGGCCCCCGATCCCACCACGAGGGGGACAGCGGCGAGGTCATCCCCAAGTTTCTGCTGCGGGGCCTGGCCGGCAAACCCCTGGTGATTTTCGGCGATGGCACCCAGACACGGGATTTTTCCTACGTCGAGGAGATCGCCCGGGGAATCCTCCTCGCCGGCTTCGCACCGGCGGTGGTGGGAGAGACCCTGAACCTGGGAAGCGGTCGCGAGATTCGCATCAACGATCTTGCCGCTACCGTGGCACGAGTGATCGGTCGCGATTGCACCATCGAGCACGCACCCCCGCGCCCGGGCGATGTCCTGCGCCTCTTCGCCGACGCCGGCAAGAGCCGACGCCTGCTCGGCTTCACCCATGAGATCACCCTGGAGGAGGGACTGCGCCGGCTGAAGACCTGGTATGACGACCTCGGGCAAACCCCGGACGAACTCCTGGCAACGGAGGTCGTCCACAATTGGGCCCCGGGGAGAGACCCGTGATCCCGATCATCCGCCCGGCTCTGGACGAGACCGAGGTGGCGGCCGCCGCCCGGGTATTGAACTCCGGCTGGATCACCCAGGGCCCCGAGGTCGCTGCCTTCGAGACCGAATTCGCCGCCCTGGTCGGCGCCCCTGCGGCCTGTGCGGTTTCGAGTTGTACCGCCGCCCTGCATCTGGCCCTTCTCGCCGTCGGCGTCCGCCCCGGCGACGAGGTCATCACCGTCAGCCACTCCTTCATCGCCACCGCCAATGCCGTCCGCCATTGCCAGGCAACACCGGTTTTCGTCGACATCCTCCCCGACACCTATTGCATGGACCCCGGGCAGTTGGAGATGGCGCTGTCGCCACGCACCCGGGCCATCCTCTGCGTCCACCAGATCGGCCTCCCCTGCGATCTGAACGCAATCCTGGCATTTGCCCGTCCGCGGGGAATCGCAGTGGTCGAGGATGCCGCCTGTGCCGTCGGCAGCGAGATCCTTCTGGAGGGCGCCTGGGGGAAGATCGGCGGTCGGGGGGGAGATATGGCCTGCTTCTCCTTCCACCCCCGCAAGATCCTCACCACCGGCGATGGCGGCATGATCACCTGTCAGGATCCACAGCAGGCGGCCCGCCTGAAACGCCTGCGGCAGCACGGCATGGGGGTCCCCGACACCATCCGCCACCACGCCAGCGAGGTCATCTTCGAGAGCTACGACGAGCCGGGATTCAATTATCGCCTGACCGACCTCCAGGCCGCCATCGGTCGGGAGCAGCTCAAGAAGTTGCCGTACATCCTGGAAAGGCGCCGACAACTGGCACAGAACTACCGCCGGCTCCTGAGCGCAATCCCGGGGGCAACCCCTCCAGGGGAGCCACCCTGGGCGCACAGCAACTTTCAAAGCTACTGCGTCCGCCTGCCCCCCGGAACCGACCAGAAAAAGGTCATGCAGAGCCTGCTGGACCACGGCATCTCGAGCCGACGCGGGGTCATGTGCGCCCATCTGGAGCCCGCTTGCGCCGACTTGCCCCGGAGGCTGCCCCTGCCCCAGAGCGAACGGGCCAGGGATGAAACCATCCTCCTGCCCCTCTACCACGAGTTGGAGCCCTCGACACAGGAACGGATCATCGAAATCCTGAGGGCGGCCTGCACCCGACAATGAACCCCCGGCGACCACTTCTCACCATCGTCACCCCGGCCTTCAACGAGGCGGAAAATCTTCCCGCCATGTACGAACGCCTGCGGGCAGTGCTGGATGGCGCCGGAGTGACCTGGGAGTGGGTCGTGGTGGACGACCACTCCCAGGATGGCACCTTCGCCCTCCTGGCCTCTCTGGCCAAAGACGATCCGCGACTGCGGGCAGTCCGATTTTCACGCAACTTCGGCTCCCACGCGGCGATTCACTGCGGCCTGAGCCTTGCCCGGGGAGAGTGCGCCGTCGTCATGGCAGGCGACCTCCAGGATCCCCCGGAGGTCATTCCGCAGCTGTTGGCAGTCTGGCGGGAAGACAACCAGATCATCTGGGCGGTACGCAACAGGCGGGAGGGGGAGAAGCGGACCACCCTCCTCTTTTCCCGCTACTATTACTGGCTGATGCGCCACATCAGCAGCCTCGGGCGCCTCCCGCCCAACGGCGCCGACTTCTGGCTGATGGACCGAGTGGTCATCGACGCCTATCTGCAATTTCGGGAGGTCAACATCAGCGCGATGTTGCTCATCCACTGGCTCGGATTTCAACAAGAGGTCATCTACTACGACAAACAGGCCCGGCTCCACGGAAGCTCGGGATGGAGTCTCAAGAAAAAATTCAAGCTCGTCCTCGACTCCGTCACGTCGTTCACCTACTTCCCGATCCGCCTCATGTCCTATGTCGGCATCACCGTCGCAGCGGTGGGTTTCCTCTACGCCCTGATCATCGTCACCAACGCCATTCTGGGCAGACCCGTCGAAGGATGGTCTTCGTTGATGGTCGTCATCCTGGTCCTCGGGGGGATCCAGATGGGCATGCTGGGCATTCTGGGAGAGTATCTCTGGCGCTCCCACGACGAAGCCCGCCAACGACCGCGCTACCTGATCGAAAGACGAACAACGGCAGAAGAGTGACTCGAAGGGGAAACAAGCGGAGAGCAGTGCAGCAAACTGGAGCCGCCCCCACCACCATGAAGGGAAAACGGATCCGTGGAGCCTGTCGCAGAACACGACAGGCTCCACTTCGCAAAGAACGGGAAATCAGGCTGGGCTCGGCTCCGCGCCTGCGGGCGCCGCAGGCGACTCCTTGGCCTTGGCCGCCGCCGCAGCCTCGATCCGCAGGTTGATCCCCTTGGTCCCGGCCATGATGAAACCCAGGGCGATGAACGCCCCCGGGGGCAGGATCATGCTGATGGCCGGATGAAAGGAGGCCCCCATCACGTCCATCCCCCACCATTGACCCGCCCCAAGAATTTCGCGAACCGACCCCAGCACCACCAGAGCCAAAGTGAAACCGACGCCGGTGGAAATGCCATCCAGCATGGCGTGGAAGACCCCGTTCTTGGAGGCAAAAGCCTCGGCCCGGCCCAGGATGATGCAGTTGACCACAATCAGGGGAATGAAGATCCCCAGAGTCTTGTGAAGTTCCAGGAAGAAGGCGTTCATCAACAAATCGACGATCGTCACGAAGGCCGCGATGACGATGATGTAGGCGGGAATCCGCACATCCTGAGGGATCACCTTGCGAATCACAGATACGATGACGTTCGATCCCAGGAGGACCCCGGTCGTCGCCAACCCCATGCCGATACCATTTTCGGCATTGGTACTCACCGCCAGGGTCGGACACATCCCCAACATCTGCACCAAGACACCATTGTTATACCACAGGCCATCCAGGACGACCTTCTTCGAAGCAAGCTCACTCATGGTTTCTCTCCTCCCTGGCCGGGGCCCCCGGATACGGCGGTCGCCTCACCGCCACTGGTGGTGGATGGCGCCAAGATCTCCCCCCGCCTCTCGGCAAAGACCTCAAGCCCCCGATGAACCGCCGCAACGACGGCACGCGGGGTGATGGTCGCCCCGGCGAACTGGTCGAAGGTCCCCCCGTCCTTCTTGACCCCCCACTTGACCGGGTTGCCGAGTGACTTGCCCTCGAAGGACTTCGGCCAATCGGTCTTGACCATCTTATCGCCCAGTCCCGGGGTTTCGGCGTGGGCCACGATCTCGATACGGCTGATCACCCCATCCTGGCTGACCCCGACCAGGACGTCGATATTCCCGGAGTAACCATCGGGGGCCGTAACCGTAAAGGCGCTTCCCAGCGGGACCCCACCCTTGCGAGCGACATAAAAGTTGACCGGCTTCCCGGAACGGTTGAGGCGGGCATCGGTCAACTTGACCACATCCTGCGCGGGCTGGTTGTCGAAACCCTCAGGCAACACCTTGCCCAGAGCCTCCTGAAGCTGTCGACGCTTGGCCTCGGCGATGCGATCCCGGGTAAACTCCTCGGTCGCGGCCATGAAACCGGTGGCAACCCCGCCCACCACCGTGAGAATCAGGCCCATCTTGACGAGATCCGACATGATCGGCCCCCCTACTTTTTCGAGTTCTTGGCTTTGCCATAGACCGTCGGACGCGTAAACTGGTCGATCAGTGGCACGGCGCTGTTCATGATGACGATGGCGAAAGAGACCCCTTCGGGATACCCGCCCCAGGTCCGGATGATGTAGGTCAGCAAACCGCAACACGCCCCGAAGATGAGCTGCCCCCTGGCCGTGACCGGTGAGGTGACCATGTCGGTCGCCATGAAGAAGGCCCCGAGGATCAGACCGCCCGTCACCAGGTGGAAGAAAGGATCGGGATAGTGGTCGGGATTCACCAGGTAGAAGATCGTGGCCGGGGCCAGGCAACCCACCAGCATCGAAACCGGCACATGCCAGGTAAAGAGCCTCCGGTACATCATGTAGAACCCCCCCAGGAGGAGGAGCACCGCCGAGGTTTCACCCAGCGAACCACCGATCATCCCGCCGGTCGCCTTGAAATAGTCGAACCCGTAACTCCCACCCAGCGCCTCTTGAACGCTCTTACCCAAACCCACCTCGATGCGGTACTGCCCGAGGGGAGTCGCCCCGGTGATGGCGTCCACGAGCATCCCCGGCGGATAGTGGCCACCGAAAATCACCCCGAAGGCCTGGGAAAGGGAGAGCCCCGAATCACCGAAAAGAGGGGTGGGATGCGGCCAATAGGTCATCTCCACCGGGAACGATATCAGGAGAAAAACGCGGGAGATGAGGGCCGGATTGAAGGGGTTATGGCCCAGGCCGCCGTAGAGATGCTTGCCGATCAGAATGGCGAAGGCACCACCCACGACACAGACCCACCAAGGGGTATGCGGCGGCAGGGTCATGGCGAGAAGCAACCCGGTCAAAGCGGCCGAACGATCGCCGATGGCAGAAGAGCGCCCGCGCATGCGGGTCACCACCTCTTCGGTCAGGACCGCACTCAGGGTCGTCACGATCATGACCAGGAGTGCCGCCCAGCCGAAAACCAGAACCGACAACACCGCCGCCGGCATCAACGCCCAGATCACGGTCTGCATGACCTGGGGAACCGAGTCGCCGCTGTGGACGTGTGGAGAGGTTCCGACAACCCATTTTTCTTGGTTCATATTGGCTTCCTGTCATCCCATGTCTTGGTGGTCAGCCCTCTCCGGCCAGAGAGCGGCCACGGCAACCGACTCGTTCACTCCGCATCCTTGGCCTGCCTGGCAGCCTTCGCGGCCTTCGCGGCCTTGGCTGCCGCTGCGGACTTGGCCGCCCTGGCAGCCCGCTCCGCCTTGTCATCTCCCCCCGGCACAGCGGCAACGGAAGCCGACTTCGCCTCCCCGGCGGGAGCGGTCGCCGACACGGAAGGCACAGCAGAGGGATCAGGAACCTGCTCGACCTGGGCCTTCTTCTTCGCCGCCATCCCGGCCTTCATTTCGGCCTTCTTGCGCTCCTTTTCCTCCTGTTCCCGGGCCACCCGCGCCTCCTTGGCCAAGGTCCGGGCCCTGGAGATCTCCTGCTTCTTCTTTTCCTGATCACGATTGCGGATGGCAAATTTGCCAAAACGGAAATATTGCACCAGGGGAATGGAGGCCGGACAGACATAAGAGCAGGAACCGCACTCGATGCAGTCGAAAAGATCGTGTTCGGCCAACTTGTCGAGAAGCTCGTGGCGGGCAAGCCAAGCCATCTCGTTGGGCATCAGGCTCATGGGGCAGGCCTGGAGGCAATGGCCACAACGAATGCAGCCCTGCTCCCGCGACGCCGGCACCTCCTCGGCCAGAAGTGCGAGGATCCCCGAGGTCCCCTTGACCACCGGCGCCCGGGTGGTATGAATCGCCACCCCCATCATCGGCCCACCCGAGACCAGCTTGACCACACCGGGCTTCAACCCACCGCAGTGATCGACGAGATCCTGGACCGGGGTACCGATGCGAACCTCCAGATTGGCCGGGCGCTGGATCCCGCGACCACTGACCGTGACCACACGCGAGATCAACGGTTTGCCCTCACGAACCGCATCGCGAATGGCCAGGGCGGTACCGACGTTGTGGACGATGACCCCCACATCGACGGGCAGACCTCCAGAGGGAACCTGGCGACCGGTCACGACCTCGATGAGCTGCTTTTCCGATCCCTGAGGGTACATGACCGGCAGGCGCACCACCCGAATACGCCCGCCATCGGCCTTTGCCGCCACTTCCATCGCCTTGACCGCAGCGGGCTTGTTGTCTTCGATGCCGATGACACATTCGCCGGTCTGGAGGGCGCGGAGCATGATGCGAATGCCCTCGACAATCCCCCCGGCACGCTCCTCCATCAGGCGGGCATCGCACGTCAGATAGGGCTCGCACTCGACGCCGTTGATCAGAAGAAGCTCCGCCACCTTGCCCTTGGGCGGTGACATCTTGATAAAGCTGGGGAAGGTAGCACCCCCAAGGCCGACAATCCCGGCATCCTGGATCAGACGACGGATAGCGGCGGGCTCCGCCTTCTCCGGATCTTCCAAACCCTTCAGGCCCGGAAGCCACCGATCCTCGCCGTCCGGCTCCAGAATGGCGCAGAGCATCGGCAACCCGGAGGGGTGATGCACCGGAAACTCCTCCAGGGAAACCACGGTCCCGGAAGTCGGCGCATGGACCGGCGAGGAGACGAACCCCTGGGGCTGCCCCAGGATCTGCCCCTTCAGAACCTTCTCACCAGTCTGAACAACCGCCTCGCACGGCGCCCCGAAATGCTGGTGCAGAGGAACAAACAAACGCTTAGCCAGGGGCATGACCTCGATGGCAGCCCCAGCGGAGATGGCCTTGTTCTCCGGAGGGTGGACACCCCCATGAAAACGGCGCAACACAGACAAAGCGATTCCCATGATTGGATCCCGTAACCTTGAGTTGAGTTGCCTCGGGCCGTCAATGAAGGGTGGCGTGCTCTCCGCCCGGCTTCGCCCAGGACCAGCTATACAAGGTCTTGGGCACCAGACGCATTTCGATGCAATCCACCGGACACGGTTCGACACAGGCCTTGCAGCCGATGCAGATGTCGGTCACCACGGTGTGGGACTGCTTGTTGGCACCTATGATGGCATCCACCGGGCACGCCTTGATGCAAGCCGTGCAACCGATACAGTTCTCCTCGACCACAAAGGCGACCTTGGGGCCCTCTTCCTCCTCCATAGCGACAGGAGAAACTCCAAGAATGGCTGCCAATGCCTCCATAGTGGCCTTGCCACCGGGGGGACAGAGATTGATCGGAGCCCCGCCGCTGGCCATCGCATCTGCATAGGGGCGGCAACCCGGGAAACCGCAGTTGCCGCAATTGGCTGACGGCAGACTCTGCTCCAGTTTGTCAACGATCGGATTGGCTTCGATCTGGAACTTGCGGGCGGCAAATCCCAGGCCCAAACCGGCAACCAGGGCCAATCCACTCACGCTCAGCACGGCTTCGATCATGGGCGCTCCTCGAATGCTGACACCGGAACACGAGACCCCGTCGGGGGAACCCGCGATTCCGATTATTTTCAATTTCGATACCGGATAACGAGACCCCGTCGGGGGAACCCGCAATTCCGATTATTATCCAATTCCGACGGGTCCATCCAACCAGCGGACAGCGCTCGCGATAGGAGAGACCATGGGGGACGCTACCGAACCAAGCCGGAGAAACCCATGAAGGCAAGAGAAAGAAGGCCCGCACTGACGAGAGAGATCGGCGCTCCCTTGAAGAGAACCGGGACATCCGCCAGATCGATACGCTCCCGCATGCCGGCAAAGAGGACCAGAACGAGCCCGAATCCAGCAGAAGCCCCAAACCCATAAACCGCCGATTCCAGGAAATTGTACTCGTTCTTGACATTGAGGAGCGCCACCGCCAAAACGCAGCAGTTCGTCGTGATCAACGGCAGGAAGATGCCCAGGGAAGCATAAAGCGTCGGGCTCGTCTTGTGGATCACCATTTCCGTGAACTGCACCAGCGAGGCAATGATCAGGATGAAAGTGATCGTCGCCAGGAAACCAAGATCCAAGGGACGAAGAAGAAAGGTATCCACAAGCCAGGAGATGACGGCCGCCATGGTGATGACGAATACCACGGCATAGGACATCCCGATGGCCGTCTCGACTTTCTTGGAGACCCCAAGAAAGGGGCAAATCCCCAAAAACTTCGACAGGACGAAATTATTGACCAGGATGGTACTGATGAGAATCATGATAAATTCGGTCATGGCTGCCACTGTCCCACAAAAAAAGGATTAAGGCTTCCGGAGGGTTGTCCGGGAGATCACGCCTGCCTCGGTTCCCGGAGGGTTGTCCGGGAGTTGACTGCTTCTTGGGGTTCCGGGGGGTTATCCGGATGCAATTCACGGGACCGACTTCCGGGGGGCTACCCGGAAAAGCCACTGAACAACGGCGTTCCGGAGGGATGTCCGGAAGAGACCAGCCAGAGCAGTGCCCGGAGGGTTGTCCGGAAGGAAACACCACAACGACACCGGAGGGTTGTCCGGAGGGAGGACCGACAAGGGCCGCACCGGGTCAACGCCAGACCCGAGTCAGCCCAAGGAGAGCAAATTCCGGAGGGTTGTCCAGAAGCCCGGGAGGTACCGGGACTAACCGGCCCCCCCCGCTCCACAAACCAAGGATGCCCAAAGGGAACGATCCCGGTACCAGCTTGCGAGGCAGGAAAGACCAGAACTCCACCCCGAGGGGCGAGGCGGAATATGGCGCAGTTGTTTTCCAGTGGCAAGAGAAAAAATACACACCCTTTTCGATTTTCACCCTCCCCTTTCCCCACCGGGACTCCGATCAATAAGCCGCCACCCTGCCGCCGGGCGCCACCCCGGGATCGACAGGTTCCTTGACTCGGACCAAGGGTGAACTATGCTGTCGGTTCACGATCGGGAGAGGTTTGGTTCTGAACCAGACGGGAGAGGAGACGGAGCGGGTCATGGCAAATGTGAGTCATATCGCCGTACTGGAGGCACTGAAGGGAGTGATGGACCCGGATCTTCGGCGTGACATCGTGTCGCTCGGCTTTATCAAGGATCTGGAGATCGACACCGCCGGTCGGGTTGCCTTCACCCTTGAGCTGACAACTCCCGCCTGCCCGGTCAAGGAAAAGCTGAAATCCCAGGCGGAAGAGGTGGTCGCCACTCTCGACGGGGTCGCCGCGGTAACGGTGAAGCTCTCCTCCCGGGTGACCGGAGGCGGCAGACCGAAGGCCGGCAACCTCCTGCCCGGAGTCAAAAACATCATTGCCGTCGCCTCGGGCAAGGGGGGGGTGGGCAAATCCACGACCGCCGTCAACCTGGCCCTCGCCCTGTCGCAAACCGGAGCAACGGTGGGCGTCCTCGACGCCGACATCTACGGGCCCAGCCTCCCGCGCCTCCTGAATCTCCAGGGTAAACCGGTCGCAGCCGAGACCCCCGACGGCGACAACCCCCAGGTCGCACCCATGGAAGCCTACGGCCTGAAGGCCATCTCCATCGGCCTCTTCCTGCCGGAAGATGCCCCCATGGTCTGGCGCGGCCCAATGGTCGGGATGGCGGTCGAACAGTTGTTGCGCGATATCGCCTGGGGCGAATTGGACTACCTTGTGGTCGACCTGCCCCCGGGCACCGGTGACGCCCAACTCACCTTGACCCAGAAGGTCCCCCTGACCGGTGTCGTCATCGTCTCCACCCCCCAGGACGTGGCCCTGGCCGATGTCAAGAAGGGCATCAACATGTTCCGCAAGGTCGATGTCCCCATCCTTGGGATCGTCGAGAACATGTCCTATTACCTCTGCCCCAGCTGCGGCCATCGCGAGAATATCTTCGACCACGGCGGCGCCCGCCGCGAGGCGGAAAATTCCGGCATCTTCTTCCTGGGCGAGATCCCGCTCGACCCGCAAATCCGCGTCGACGCCGACGCCGGGCGACCGATCCTCCTGACCCACCCGGATCATCCCCAGTCCAGGATCTACCGGGAGATCGCCGCCAACCTCGCCGCCCGGGTGGCTTCGCAGAACTACCATGCCGGCTCGACGATCCCTAACATCGTCGTCGAGTGACCCCGCCGGCGCACGCACAGATCGGGACGGCGCATCCCTGCGCCGATGGAATCGGCAGACTCTCGAAAGGACAGGAAAAGAGGTGAGAGGGGCGGATCGGGCAGCCCCTCTCGTGGGGGAGTTCGGGGGCGAAGCCCCCGAAAGCTCCATCCCACCGGCCCGCGCAAGGCAGGGCCGATGCGAGTGACGTTCAAGAGCGAAAAGGTAACCCCAAACCCACGGGGAATACCTCCTAGAGAAGTCCCATGACCCGTGCGGGGTCCTGGTTGGCCTGGGTCTGAACGGCCATAAGGGCGTTGTCCCGGACCCGGGCACTGACCAGCGCCGAAATCTCCCCTGCAAAATCGGAACTCTGAATCCGAGACCTTGGCGCCGTGAGCGACTCGACCGAAGATCCCAGACTCTCCAGCTGTGCGGCGAGATTCGATTGCACCGACCCCAACTGCGACCGGGCCTGACCAACGATCTCCAGGTTCCCGTCCAATGCCGCGACCGCTCCCTCGGCCCCTGCCTGGGTCGAGAGGTCGAACCCCGCGAAAGCGCTCGAAAAATCCTGGAAGTGGAGGACGGTTCTGTCCCCTTCCCCAGGACCGGTCTGGAGCGAGACCGGCTGACCCGCGGCCAACAGAGAGACGCCGTTGAACTCGGTATCCTTGACCAGGGAATCGACTTGTTCTTGCAGCTGTTCGGCCTCGGCCTGAAGAGCCTGTCGATCCGAATCGCTCAGGGCCCCGTTCGCCCCCTGCACCGCCAACTCCCGGATCCTCTGGAAGCTCGACTGGATCTCCTCAAGACCCGAATCGGCCACCTGAACCATGGAAACACCATCGTTGACGTTGCTCCGGGCCTGGTTGATGCCGCGGACCTGACTGGTGAAACGGTCAGCGATCGCCAGCAACGAGGAGCTGCCACTCCCCTGCTCGCCCCGGATACCGGAGGCCAACTTCCGGAAGGTGTCTTGAACGGCCTTGGTGGCCTGTTCCGTCCGGCTCATGGTGCCGGGAGCCGTGGAACTCTGAATGCTGATAACCATGTCGTTTTCCCTTTGCGAGTGCCATTTGGTTCGGGATGTTTTTTTTGGTTCTTTTCCTCCCTTACCTCCCCTTTTCGACCTTCCTGAAGAAAAACTTGAGAAAAAAATGAGCCCCCTCTCGAAAAATCCGCCAGCGGGTCAACGTGTCCGGGAACAAGGGCCGCGCCCCGGGAAAATCGACCTACTGGAAACATGTCATTCAAAATCCACGCCAAGCTCAAGTATCCCACCGCCAACCCCCGTCGCCGGTCGCAATCGGAGCCGCAGACGCTCGATCACCGCCTCCTTCGCCTCTCGATTGTACCGGTGCGCCAGACTCACTGCGCTGAAGATGCTCCCCGTATACCAACCCGCCTCGATCAACCCCAACGCCACCCCCAGAGTGGGGACCCCCTCACGAAAGGACTGTATGGCCCCACCAAGCAATAACCCATTGGCAAAAAAGGAAAAAAACGCATCCCGGGGGCGCCCCAGATAGAGGTGCCCTGCCCCCGGAAGAGCGGCCGTAAGCCAGCCTGCCACACGGGGATCCTTCTCGACCACCTCTTCGTATTCACCCAACCCCTCCCGGAACCGAAATACTCCCTCCCGAAAGTCCGGATGGTCAACCCGTTTCAAGGTCTCCCGTGCCGCCCCAGGTTCACCCTGACGCCACTGGATCCACGCCAGACGAAACTGCGAAAGCGCCCCCAATCGCGTCGCATAACCCCGCGCAGCCAAGGCCTGATAGCGCTGCGCCGCCTCCGGCAGATCACCCGCACCCTCGTAGACCTCTCCCAGACGCAGCAACGCCCGGTCGATCCATTCGCTCTCGGGAAAGCGCTCCCCCAGACGCGAAAAGGCCAGTAACGCCCGGTCGGTCTCCCCCGCCTTCGCCAGGGTGACCGCAAATCGGTACATCGCCTCCGCCAACCGCGGGTACTCTCCCCCCTCCCCACCTTCCGCCCCGGCTATGTACCGGCCGTATTCCGTTGCCGCCCGACTGTCATCTTTTTCCGCCTCCAGACGTTCCGCATAGGCAAAAATTGCCTCGGGAGCCATGAGGTTCGGGAGGGCCCAACCTTCGCCTGCCCCTCCGGGCGCCGACATCAGCAGAAGAAGAAGGAGACAACACCAAAAACGTGCGGAACGCCGGGAGGGAAGAGAAAAAAGCCGCAAGGACAGGGAACACCGGGGAGCAGTACCCATGATCAACGGATCAACTGATTCATCTCGAAGATCGGCAGCAGCACGGCAACCACCACATAGGCGACCACAACCCCCATCGTCAGGATGATCACCGGCTCCACAAGGTGCATCACCCGCTCGCTGAGGCGCTCGATCTCCTCCTGATAGAGGCCCGCCACCCGATCCAACATCTCTTCGAGATTGCCCGCCCGCTCCCCAGCCTGGATCATTCGCAATGCCAGGAGCGGAAACCGCCCGCTCTGAGCCAAACCCGCCGCCAGGGAGTCCCCCTGCTCGACCGCCCGGGCCGTCCGCAATAGGTCCTCACGAACAATCACGAACCCCGTCGCCTCCGCCGTCACCTTGAGACTGGCGATGATGGGGACACCGCTCGTGAGAAGCAACCCCATGAGCTGACAGACCCGGAGGGCAAGGACGTGAAGCAAAAAGGAACCCAGAACCGGCAACCGGAGAAGCACCCTCTCCACCTGCGGTCGCCCCGAGGAAGAACGCGCCCAATAGAGAAAGCCCCCCATCCCCGTCAGAAATCCCAACAGGGCCAACACGCCCCACTCCCGGATAAACCGGCTGAGCGCCAGCAAAGAGCGGGTGATCCAGGGAAGCGACTGGTGCGAGTCGGCAAACACCACCACCACCCGGGGAACCACGACCGACATCATGAACACCAGAATCAGCCCCCCAACGGTGGCCATGATCGCCGGATAGATCAGGGCACTGATCAACCGGCCCTGGACCCGGCGCTGCTGCTCCATCACCCGGGCCAGACGCTCGAAAACGACATCGAGCGCCCCCCCCTGCTCCCCGGCCCGCACCAGACTGGTGGTCACCGGCGGGAAAATGCGCGGAAACCTTCCCATCGCCTCGGAGAGCGACTGCCCCTCTCCCACATCATTGCGGATCCGCGTGATCACCGTCCGGAAGGGACCCGCCTCAATCTGCTCCTCGACCCCCTTCAGTGTCTCGATCACCGGAAATCCGGCGGCCAGAAGCGCCGCCATCTGCCGCGTAAAGACGATCCGCTCACGGATGGGAGGAACATATCTCCCGGAAAAAAATCGACGAAAGCCCGGAGTCCCTCCCTTGCGCCTCGCCTCCTCCCCTTCCAAACGGTCCAACGAGGTCGGATAGAGCCCCTGCTCCTTGAGGAGCCTCCGCGCCTCCCGCTCCGATTCGGCGTCGAGGACCCCGACGACCGACCCTCCCCCCCGAACCTGAATCCCCTGGTACCGGAAGACCGCCATGGAGCCTCAGCCGCCCCGTTCCTGGGTCACGCGCAACACCTCCTCCAGACTGGTCACCCCGGCCTCCACCTTGGCCATTCCTGATCGTGCCAGCGGCACCATACCCTCGCCCTGGGCCACACGCCGCAATTCATGGTCCGGGGCCCGCCGCACGACCAGATCCCGAATCGCGTCGCTCATCGCCAACATCTCGAACAAGGCCGTTCGCCCCCGATAGCCGCTGCCCAGGCAATCCGCGCACCCCCGGGGACGATAGAGCAGCCCTACCTCACCCGTCGCCCGCCCAAACCCGTACCGCTCCACCCACTCGACCGGGGGCTTGTAGGACTCCCGACACGTAACGCAGAGTCGCCTGACCAACCGCTGCGCCACAACCCCCTCCAGCGAAGAACCCACCAGAAACGGCTCGATCCCCATGTCCACCAAGCGCGTCACCGCTCCAACGCTGTCGTTGGTGTGCAGGGTCGAAAAAACGAGATGACCCGTCAAACTCGCCTGAATCGCAATCTCCGCCGTCGGCTGATCGCGGATCTCCCCCACCATGATGACATCCGGATCCTGCCGCAATATCGACCTCAACCCGCTCGCAAAGGTGAGACCGATCTTCGGCGCAACCTGAATCTGCCCAACCCCCTCAAGCGAATATTCGATCGGATCCTCGATGGTGATGATATTTTTTTCCGGGGTGTTGATCGCCGTCAACACCGCGTAAAGAGTCGTACTCTTGCCGCTCCCGGTGGGACCCGTCACCAGAAGAATGCCATGGCTCGCCGTGATCCGCTCCCGCAACCAGGACACCTGGTTCGCCGTCAAACCCAACTCGGAAAGACCCGTGATGCTCGAATCCTTGTCCAACAAACGCAATACCAGACGCTCCCCGTGGTTGGAGGGCAGCACCGACACCCGCACATCCACCTCCTTGCGCGCCACCTGAACCCGCATCGCCCCGTCCTGCGGCAGGCGCTTCTCGGCAATGTTCAACCCGGCCATCACCTTGATGCGCGACATGAGCGGCGCCTGCACGGGCTTCGGCGGCTTCAGAACGACATGCAGCATCCCATCCACCCGGAAGCGAACGGCGATATCGTTCTCGAAAGGCTCGATGTGAATGTCCGAGGCCCGATCGCGTATCGCTTGAACAATCAGGGAATTGACCAGCTGAATGATAGGGGCGTCGTCCTCGGATTCGAGGAGGTCGGGCTTCTGGGCCAGTTGACTCGCCAGAGAGTGCAACGAAAGATCTTCGAGCAGAGTTTCGACCACCGCGTCGCCGGACTGATGCGCCCGCCGCAAGGCCGCCAGAAAACGCCCCTGATCCACGGAAACGGGACGAATCGGGGCCTCGGCCTCCAGACGAAACTCATCCAACGCAAACGGATCCGTCCGATCCGTGACAAGAACCTCGATCACCCCTTCGACAGAGCGAAATGGAAGGAAATTTCCACGCCTGGCCAGTGCATAGGGAACCAGCCGGGCAATCGTCTCATCCAGCAGCTCCTCGGGCCGTTCCTCGGGTAAAGCCGCCATCGTCAAACCCCGCCGCCAGCCTCAGGGAGAGGACGGGACTGGCCCAGAACCCCCGACCTCAGGCAGGCCGGCCCCACGCGAACCTGAAAAAGAATCCCCAGTCCCGGACGAATTCTGAATCGCCCCAGAAGAACCAACACCTCCGTCCTGTAAATCCGCAGGCAATGGAACCGACACCTCCGGCATCCCTGTTGCTGAACCCGGCTCCCCCCCACCAAGAGGTGACTCTTCGATCCCAGTGGGCCTCTCCACCACCGGGACGGCATCATCACCCAACGGTCGAAGCGAACCATCAAGACGCAAGGTCGGCAATACCCTCGAGCCCGTTGAAGATTTTCGACCCCACTGAGCATCAATCAACTCGAATTTCTTGCGTGTCGTATCAAGAAGGTCAGCATAAGTATTGATGATCACTGGACGAATAAAAACCATCAAGTTGCTCTTCCCCTTGCTGCGACTTGTATTCTTGAAAAGCTCGCCAAGACCCGTCACTCCTCCCAGACAGGGCACCTGCTGCACCTGCTCACTGGCGTTCTCCTGGATCAGCCCCCCCAACACCACCATCTCGCCGCTTTTCAAGGTCGCCGTCGTCTGAATCGAACGCTTGTTGGTCACCACCGCCTTCTCGTTATTGCCGATGGTGATGCTGTCGGTCAGGCTGGACTGCTCCTGATAGATATCCATCCGGATCCAACCCTCCTCCATCACCCGCGGCGTCACCTTGAGCGTGAGTCCCACATCCCGCCGCTCGATCGTCGTCGTCGTGGTCTGGGCCGTGGTGGTACCGGTCTGGACGGGAACATTCTGGCCAACGATGATCTGCGCTTCCTTGTTGTCCAGGGTCAGAAGATTCGGGGTGGCCAGGATGTTGACATCGGTATCACTGGCCATCGCCCGCACCAGGGCAGCCAGATTCGGCACGACCTTGCCTTCCACAAGGGTACCTCCGCGCATCAACCCCATGGCCAACCCCTTGGTCACACCCAGGGGATTCGACAAACTCCCAAAGCCCACCCCACCATACCCTTGCGTCGCCCGCGACCCCTCCCGGGGTGGATTGGCAAATCCCCACTCAACCCCAAAATCCACGGCCCTCTGGGCCGTCACCTCGATGATCAGGGCCTCGACATAAACCTGCAAGCGACGCATATCCAACCCCTCGATCACCGGCAGCAGGATCCGATAGTCGTCCGGAGTCGCCGCCACCACCAGGGTATTGCTCTCCTTTTCTCCAACGATGCTCACCTCCCGCAACAGGCTGAACGGTGCATCCTCCGATTTACCCAGTTTCGATTTCGTGATCAGATCCGTCAACACCTTGGCCATCGATTCAGCATTGCCGTTCTTGGGATAATACAAATGCAGACTGCCGACATCCTGGGCCCCGCGCCGGTCAAGATCACGGATCAGCCCCTCAACTTCACGAACTCTCTCCACCGGCGCGACCAGCAACAAGGTGTTGTTGACAACATCGGAAAACACCTGAACCTTGGGCTGCCCCTTATAGGCCTGGGCGTTGAAATCGGCATAGGCGGAATTGACAAGTTTTTCAATCTTCGAGGCCGTCGCGCTCGTAAGCGGTATCACCCGCCGCTCGGCCATGTCGGGCGGCAGATCCATCGCCAACATCAGCTCGACCACCTTGGAGACCGTGGCCGCAGTATCGGTCACGATGATGGAATTTGTCGGTTGAAACGCCGCCAGAAACCCCCAATTGTGCATCAAAGGCTTGACGGTCGCCACCATGGTGTTCGAGTCAACATTCTTCAGGCGAATCAACTGACTCATGACGGTCTCACCCTCATGAAGACCGCTTTCAGCCTCCATCACCGTCGGGGTCCCCTCCCCCTTGGCCACTGCGGAAGGGACGATCTTGAAAGCACCGTCACTCTCGACAATGGAAAACTCGGAAACACTCAAAATCGACTCGAATATGCGAACCGCCTCATCCACCGAAACAGGGGTCGGTGTAATAACAGACACCTTGCCCTTGACTTTATCACTCACAACATAATTCCTGCCAGTCATCTCGGCTACAAATTGAATGACTTTATCCAGCTCGACATTCTGGAAATCCATAGTGACAAGCTGACCGGGCTGAACCAGGCCCGTCTCCGCCCGTAACGGGGCAAAAACAGCGGGACCGACCAAAGCCGAGAAGAGCAGCACGGCAAGCAAACCCTTCCGCAACAACCACCACTCCCGTCCGTATACCGTCCGCTCAGCCCTCATAGGGTCAGCACCGCTAATTCTTGATCCGGATGTCGATGATCCTTGCCTGACCATTGCGAAGAAGCTTGATGGCAAACCCATCCTTTTTCTCCAAGGTCTCGGCCAACGGCATGAGGCGTTGGGTGTCGGTCACCGGAATTCCGTCCAATTCCTGAATGACATCGCCATTGCTCAACCCCAGCACTTGAAGTTCCGAAGAACCCTCACGAAACTTCAACTGGTACCCGGCAAGCTGTCCACCCTGACGAAACGGCGATACATCAACCCCGGCCAAAACCGCCCGCCCCTTTTGTAACATCCGCTGATAACGCTCGCGAGACAGCAAGGTGGGAGTCGACCCGGAACCGTCGCTCGCAGTTTGCGTGCCGGAACCCGACTTGGAACCGCCTCCCTTCGCCTCGGGATGAATCTTCATCCTGATCTCTTCCAGTTGCCCCCCGTTTCGAAAATAAACCGCCTCCCGCTCGATCCGCTCAAGGATGGCTCCATCGACCTCTCCCCACTTCCTTAACGCCAACTGCTCCCCGGAAGCCCCACGTCGCACGAGTACCGCCCAGGAATCATCCCCCGGCAGGATCATCGTGCCAATAAGTTCCAACTCAAGACGTGAAGCCACCGCCACCTCAGCCGGTTTCTCGGACTTGACCGGCTGCCCCTCTTTCGGAGGAAGCGTCTCCCAGGGATTGAACGTTTGAAGAACACGCAAGGTCTCGCCAAGAACAGGGGGAGTGCCAACCCGTTCCCCAGCGGCAGCAGAAGACGGTACCTTCCTGGCACCGACCTTATCGCCGGCAACCAGGACCCATGTCGTCCGGGCCATCACCAAACCCAGCACGACAGCCAAAAGGAACGGCAGCAAGCGTACCGAACGACGATTCCAGGTGGGAAGATCGGAGAGTGGGCTCAAGGGAGGGAGCACCCCCTCCTCTCTCCACAAGGAAAGAGGAGGGGATGAGGTAACCCGTCAGGCAGATACGATGATCTAGGCGACGCAGCCAAGGGCGCGTGTACGCCGCCGCCGGACCACGAGCAGACCACCAACCAGAAGAGGTACGCCAAGGAGAACAGCAAATTGCACGACCGGCGAGGCCGCAACCATCAACCAACTCATCCCGATCAAGGGCAGAAGCAGAACACGAACGACCCCTCTCCAGCCATCGTGCTGACGCAGCCAGTCAGCCGCCGGAGGTGAACTCTCGTAATACCAGTCGACGAACCTCTGCCCAAGGGCATTGGTCAGGAGATAGCGGTCCCGGAAATCCCGAAGAAGGACAACCGAGGGCTCCTCATAGGAACCATAGGCCGCAGTGGCAATGAAGCAACCGCCACCACCGCCACCACCGGCACTCGCCGCCGAAGAACCGGAATCCCCGACCGTCACCGCCGAGAAGTGCGGCATGTAGACCAGGAGTGAGGTCGGCGATGCGATCTCAATCTTGGCCCCGGTCAACGCCTTGGCGCTGCCATCGAGGAAATCCTGGAGCGTCGGCGCCGTATAGACCGCCAGAGTGGCCAGGTTGAGAGTGCTGGTGTTGACTGCGACGGGGATCTCCACGGGAACTCCAACGCTGCTGTCAATCAGGGTGTTCCCTTCACCCGTCGAAACCGCCGCACCGGTACTATCAAGAGCGGTCATATCGATCTCGACAACCTCACCGCCCGTCTTCGTCGAATACCCGGGGATGGACGTATCCGCAAGCTTGGCCGCGCGAACCGTGAAATAAACGTCCACGTTGGATTTCAACGAGTTCGCATCAACCTTGATCCCGACGCTGCTCATCGTCGAAATGCTGGAATTCGAGGCCAGGGAGAAAGTCGTCGAACCGCTCTCCCCCACCACCACTGGCTTGGAGCCCGCAGTGGCAATGCCCTCCGATCCACCAGTGACCTTCGCCGCCTGAGTGGTGCCAAGATTATCAAAAACGGGCACCACACCGATGACATCCCCCCCAGCGTTCTTCAACAAGTTGAGGACCGGCTTGTTCCCAGCGCCTGCATCCAGTTCCGTCCGGACCGTCCCGGCACCACCGATTGCCGTCCAGTCAAAAGTGCCAACATTGTCGGGCCGAATATTCTTGAGATCGGTCGCAGCAACTGTCTGAGCAATGACAGGCTTCAACACAAACTTCAGTGCAGCACCATAGTCAGCCTGCCAAGTACCCCCACCAGCAACACAGGTACTCTGCGTCGTCAAGGCGGCGTTGCTGCAGGAGAGAACCAAGTCCGTGGTCTCTCTGCTGAACATCTTCGCTGTCGCCGCCGATGCCACGAAGCGCTTCGGCGTAAACACGGCGCTGTCAACCACAACCGTGAACTGCCAGTTGGCGCCATTATTGTCGCAGTCCTTTGCCGTCGTGAACGCCGCATTCGAGCAGGCAAAAGTACCAAACACCTTGGCACCGCTGGCATCAAAGGCCTCGATCACGGTCGCCACCGGCTTGGCGACCCCGGCTGCCGTATAGGCAGTGTCGTCCAGATCAACAATCCCCTTGTAGGTGACGGGACTGCCGATCTTGCGCAAAGTGGCCACCACCGAAGTAAGCGTGTTATCGACAGCAACCGTCGCCGTCTGATAAGAGGTGTCCGCCGGCCTGACATCGAAGATGTACTTGACCCCGGCAGGAAGGGTAACGGTCACCTTGCCTTCACTGTCGGTCTTGCCGGAGTTCCTCAGCGTAAACGTCCCTCCAAACTCACTCTGCAGCTTGTCCATTCCCTGAAGGACAAGGGTCGCGTTCTGCAAGGCAAGACCGTCCGACCCCTTGACCGTGACCGTATAGGTCGCCCCGGGAATCACGGTCAGCATACCGGTCCTGGCCACCGTGTAAGCAGAGTTGGCAATATTCCCAGCCGCATCCGCAGTGGAAGCCTTGGAGGTGTTCGTGGCCCTGACAGAGTAATTGCTGACCGCAGCAACACCAGCGGCATCGATCACGGCAGTCGCCACATACGTCGGGCTGGACTTGTTGTCGGTGGTGGCTGGGGTGGTCGTCCCGACCGCCGCGACACTGCCAGAGGTGTCCAGGACCCCGGCATTGTTCAGAATGACAAAGCCGAAGACATCCCCGTTACCCCCACCGGAAACCGAAACCTGGTTCGTACCCCCAGCGACAGTCTTGAAACTGTTCACCGCAATCTTAAGGGGAACGGAGAAGGTCACCGTCTTCGTCAGCGGATCCCGGCTGGTCACATCCGTGCCATCGATATCGCTGATCAACTTGACCATATACTCCCCGGCAAAGGCACCGGTGGAAGGGGGAGTGATGGTCACCTCTCCCGTTGAGGAGATCTGCACCGTCGGGTCTGCAGCACCGGTCGGCTTCTTGACAACACTCGCCGTGTACTCACTGCTCTTCCCACCGCCCAAAGTCAGACTCAGACTGGCATCACTGCGCACGACAGGAGCAGCCGTCAGAAGATTCCCCTGGCTGTCCTTGACTGAAAGCTGGGCATAAACGGTGAAGGTCACAGAGCCGCTCTTGGCCACCCCATCGACCGTGTCGGCGGCAGTGACGGTAAAGCTCTGCGTGCTCCCGGTGATCGTCGCGGGAGCCGTGAAGGTCGCCCCGGTGGCACTGGTGCCACTCAGATTGCTCCCACTCCAGGTCGGATCCGGGCTGGTTGCCGCATCCACCAGGGTCAAAGTTGCGGTCTCCCCCGGGAGAAGATCAGTCCGCGACGCCGTCAGCTTGAAAGCGGCCGTCGTCACGGTGATCGCAGTGGCGGTCAGGCTCGGGGTCGTCCCGCTGACCGTGATCGTACCCCCATCCGAAACCTTGGTCACCAAGGTCGCCGTCGCCACACCGGATGAAGCCGCCCCGGAAGCCGTGGCGCTCCCGCTAAAATCACCATAGGTCTGAGCCCCGACCGAGAAGGTCACCGTATCGGTAGCACCGGTCACCGTGTTGCCATATTGGTCGGCAATGGTCCCCGTGATCGTCACATTGGCTGCCGCCGTCGCCTTGACGGAAGAGGTGCTTGCAGAAAGCAGCAACTGCGTAGCGCTCGCAGCAGTGCCGGTGGCAGTGAAGGTCGCCGCAGTCAGGGATCCAACCGTCGCCGTAACCGTATTGGCGCCCGCCTTGGTCCCCAAGGTCAGGGTCGTCCCGGCCTGACCACTCGCATTGGTCGTCGCCGTGGCCACATTGATGCTTCCGCCACCGCTGGCAACAGCAAAGGTCACTGTCGCCCCCGACACCGCGTTACCACCCGCGTCGGTCACGGTCAGCGTGAAGGGTTTGGCAAGAACCGCCCCTACACTCCCCTTCTGGTTATCATTGATCTTGGACAACGTGCTGGCATTACCCGCACCGACAGTCAATGCAACCGTCTTGCTGGTATAACCCGTTGCCGAAACAGTGACCGAGTAAGCCCCGGCCGTCGGCCCGGCCGTCAAGGCCGATGCCGTGGCCACACCATTGGCATCCGTCGTCGCCGTGGTTGTGGCTGTGCCATTGGCAAAGGTAAAGCCGGCTGGCGCAGAGAAAGTCACAGTGACACCGGCGCTCGGAACCCCGCTACTGGCCAGGGTAACCGCCAGGGCGTTGGCATACGCAACACCCGGCTTGGCATTCTGTCCATCGACACCCGTGTTGATCGAGATCGCCGGACCATTGGTCGTCAAAGTGACCGTCCCGGCGGTATAGCTCCCGGGAGAGGAACCCGCATCATCGGATATCGCCACCAGCTTCGCACTGATGGTCGACGTCCCCTGGGTCAAACCGCTCTTCGCCTTGATCCGCACCGTGAACAGCGTGTAGCCACTGATCACCGTCGAGAAATCCGCCGCCGAGGAGAAGGTCGACGTCCGGGTATAGTTGAGATAGGCCTGCCCGCTCACCCCGTATAAGGCGTCCGCCGCAGCATCGTTCGAGGAGAGCCGCAACTCGACCACGTCATCCGCCGCAGCCGCGTTCGCCGTACCCCAGACCGGGGTCACCAGCCCGTCAGGGTCGTTGGCCTTGGCACCGGAGGTACCATTGAGATAGGCAGTCCCATGAGGGTCGTTGTCCCCAGCCGTCCCGGTCGTCGCCGCATCCAAAGCAAAATCGGCGGCCTTCCACTGGAGGACCACACCCGCAGCTCCGGCCCGCTTCGCCTCCGCCGCCGTCAGCTTGACAGTGACATCGAAGGTATCCCCGGCCTTCACCGCCGTCGTACTCCCGGTCGTGACCGACAGAGAGCCGCCAGCGGTCGCCCCGATCGCCGGTACAGGCCCGGAGGCCCACAGCCCAACCACCAGGGCCGCCAGACCCCGGGTCAAGACCCTACGCACCTGCCGCGGTTTGATCATGAGTGTAAAACCCATCGGTCGCTTCCTTCCAGACTTGTTTTCCACGTTGACCCAACCCTCCCCACCCGGATCCAAAATGCCCCGCTGACGCTGGGCGATCAGGGCTTGAGGTCGTCAATCGTGGCAATCACCGTGGCATTGCTCTTCCCGGTAGGAAGAGTCATCCCCGTAGTCACCGTCGATGCCTTGGCCAAACGACGCATGATCATGACCCCGTCACTCCTGTCGGCATCTCCATCACCGTCCACATCGAACACCTTGCTGCTGACCGCCGCATCAATGGCCGTCACCACCTCGGCATTGGTCCGGGCCCCGGAAGTACCGGCACCTCCGACTCCAGTCGGCAAGGCAATCCCGGTGATCACAGTGGCATCACCGCCCATCCGACGGGCAATCATGGCCCCATCACTCAAATCTGCATCCTTGTCCCCATCAACATCCAGGGAAACCCCGGTGGCCGTGATCGTCACCGTCCCCGCCGAGGAGTTGGACTTGCCATCCCCTACCACCAGGCTGAACACGTACTTGCCCGAAACCGTGGGCTTGAAGGTCGGCTTCACCACCGTCGTCGACGAGAGACTCAGGCTCGACCCGGTGGGCTGGCTGGAGATGCTCCATGAGTAGGTCAGGGAATCACCCGCGTCGCTGTCCGTCGAGCTGGAACCATCCAGGGTCACCGTTGAGTTCAGCGCGACTGTACGACCCGATCCCGCCTTGGCAACCGGCGCATTATTCGCGGTCACCGTCATCGTCCCGGCTGCGGAGGTCGCATCCTTGGCGTCCTTGACGACCAGCGCCACCGTGTAAACACCCACGACATCCGGGGTGAACGAGGCCGAGGGCGGAGAGGTCTGGGTGATCGCCGCCGAAGCGGTCCCCGCCGTACCCGCCGTCAACGCCGAACCAGTAGGCACGCCCGTCAACGTCCAGACGTAGGAGGTGATATTGTCCCCGTCCGGGTCGCTCGAAGACGAACCGCTCAACGTAACCTTGGTCCCCGGGGCAACCGTCTGGTCACTGCCAGCCTTCGCCACCGGCTTGTTGTTGGTCCCGGCAGCGGCATTGACGGTGATCGTCGTGGTCGCCGCCGAACTCTTGTTGAAGCCGTCATTGACCTCCAACTGAAAAACATAGGTGCCAGCAGTCGAGGCAACCACGGTCTGCGTCGACCCGGTGAGGGTAGACCCCTGCTTGAGGGCTGTCCCCGAAGAAGTGATGCTCCCACCGGTCGGCAATGCGTTCAGCGTCCAGGTATAGGCCGAAGTGCCCAGGGTATCGCCATCAGTGTCCTTCGAACCCGTACCAGTCAAAGTAATCGAGGCGTTACCACCGGAGAGAGTGACCGTCTGGTCGCTGCCGGCAGAAGCGGTCGGGGCATTGTTGGTGGAGGTATAGGCCCCTACCGTGGTGGCCGACTGACTCCAGGGGGAAGCGTTGATCACCTTGACATCGTAAACGCCCGGGGCGGTCCCGCTGGGCACCTTCGCCTTGATCTGACGGCCATTGGCGGACACCGAGGTGATGGTCAGAGAGACACTCGACAAGGAGGTGGAGGGATTGCTACCGGACGAACGCACCCCATTCACCAGCTTCACGGTGGCTCCGCTCATGAAACCGGAGCCGCTGATTGTCACCGTGACCTCCTTGCTGTGATCCCCGGAATTGGGCGACACCGGGGTCTTGGTATCCAATGCCGGCTTGGAGTCCAGGATGACCGGACCAAAGGTCGTCACCGCCGTCCCCTGCGACAACCCACCGTTGTCGTAGGCGCGCAGGTGAAAGTAGTACTTGCCATCAGCCAATGAAGCAAAGTCAACACTTCGACTCGTCTGCTGCCCGACCTTGCGAACTGGAGAGGTCGAGGCCCCCGAGTCGAAGGCCTTGGTGAAGGTCGCATGCGTGTGTGACGAGGTTTGATCCAGCACGTACTCGTACTTCACCGTGCCACTCGAACCCGTCACCGCGCTCCAACTCAACCCGACACTGCTGTTCGACGAGGCGGTGTTGGCCGAGTGGCTCGAGCTGGAAATGGTCAAGGTCCCGCTGACCGAGGCCAGAGCCTCCGACGGACTGGCCGCCTGCAATCCCAGGGCTGCCATGCCGATACCCAAGAGAAACCGTCCGATGCTTTTCATTAAACCCCCTGACTGTTTCCTGACGATCCCATTCCTGACGATCTCAGTTCACCCGACACCACGAAAAGCCACGCGCCCCCCCCCACCAGCTCCGCCCCGGGCCGAGGCACCACGGCCTCCCCCAGGAACTCCTCGGGGAAAACCGCAGCGCCCGACCTGACCCAACGTCAGTTCAACGTCAGATCCAGGGTAGCCAAGGGACTCGCCGCAGTGGCCGACCCCGTGGCATAGCCTGTCGTCGTGGACCAGTTCGCGATGTTGTCCGCACCAAAGACCTTCACCGTGTAGCTCGTCCCCGGCGCAAGTCCCTGGGTACTGTAAGACCCATCCGTACCGGTCGTCGCCTTTTCGACCTCGGTCCCGCTCGCGTCGAAGAAGAGAACCAAGGCTCCCGAGGCCCCCGCACCACTGCCGAGTTTCACGGTACCCTTGATGCCCCCGACCTTCTTGGCGACCTCAAGCGTTTTGCGGGTCTGATCCGCACCGGAAATCGTCACCGTCGTCGTGGCCTCACCCTCCGGGGTCCAGACCTCCAGGGTATAGGTCCCATCAGGCAGTCCCGTAACCCTGAACGCCCCGCTCGAATTGGTCTCATCTCCCGTGTAGACCCCGGCCGACGACGAGTAGGCACTGACCCAGACGCCCGCATTCGCTACACCACCTGTCGTCACCGTCCCGCTGATGCTGTAGCCGGCAGAGAGCGCCACATCCAGGCCACTCGTGTTGGCAGCGATGGCAATGGTCCCGACATCGTCCCAACCCGAGGTCCACTGCTCCCCGGTCGCATCACCGGTGGTCACCGTCACGGACTTGAGGCGACTGCTGATCAGACCTGGCGAGGTGACCTCGACCTTGTAGCTCCCAGCCGGAAGCCCCTCGACCGTGTAGGCCCCATTCCCCGTCCGGTTGGCCCAACCCCAACCACCGGCAGAGGAGGAGACAAAGACATCGACCACAGAGGTTTCGCTCGTCAAACCACTGATCGTGCCGGTCAGTTTGAAGAGCTTGCTCGCCGCCGTGCCAAGATCAAAGTCGATACCGGTCGTATCCCCGGTCGCCTTGACCGTCACTGCGCCATGCTCGCTCCACACCGTCGTCGTCCCGCCCGACTTGTAGAAGAACCCACCCTTGCTGGTCCAGAGTCCGACCACATAATCAGCCGCCTCAGCAACACCCTTCATCGCGTAAGAGGAGACCTTGCCCGTCGAGTCCGCCGTCACCCCGACCCCGGCCCAGGTGTTCTTGCTCGGCGAGTAGGCATCAACCCAGGCCCACTCGTAGGCTCCAAGCCCGGAGATCGAACCCTTGATCGAACCTCCGGAGGAGACAGTCATTGCCAGACGAGCGTCCGTCGTCGTCGTCGCATCACCCGCCGCCGTACTCACGTCGGCGAGCTCCTGATGCATGTACCCCTCCGAATCGAGACTGAGCAAATAGTCGCCGCTCTTGGCCAGTCCTCCGATCGCAAACGACTCGCTCGCACCACCCTTCGAAGTGACCTGGGCGCTGCCCCACGAGTAGCGGGCATTCGACCATGCCCCAAGGGAGGCCCACTCCTTCGCCTTCAGCCCCGCCACCGTCCCCTTGATGGAGACACCGGCGGAAATCGGCAACGCGATCCCGGTCGCATTGCCCGTACTCACGTTGACTTGGCCGGCATCCTCCCAGCGAACCAGATTGTTGCCGGTACCATCATAGTAACCACCCTGGAGCCCTTCCGCCCAGATCGAGACCCGGAAGTCGCTCGCCCTCTCGAGGCCGCTCAGGGTGAAGGTCGCCGTCCCATCCGCCTTGCCGATCACCTCGGTGCCACCCCAGGCCCAGGTACTCTCGGACCAGGCATCGACGAAGGCCCGCTGACCGGCGGTCAACCCACTGACCGTCCCGGCAATGCTGGCACCACTGTCAGCCGCCACCTTCAGGGCAAGATCCTGCGACATTCCAATCAGAGTCGCACGATCCCAACCCACCAGGGACCCCGCCGTCGTCGCAGTCAAATCCCCCTTGTAGTTACCAGCCTTGTACTTGCCATCCGCAAACCCGACGTAAAGCCGGTAGTCGGTCCCGCTCGAATCCAGGCCCGGGATGACCAGGGTCGCCTGGTACTTGCCAGCACCATCGGAGGTGGTGGCCGTACCATCCTTCCACCCACCCCTCTGGAGAGAGTCGGACCACATCCCGGCATCCACCTTCTCGTTCTGCTGAAGCCCGGTAACGGTGAGCGTCAGAGTGGAACCGCTCCCCATGGCGATCTTCACCCCGGTGACATTGCCGCCGGTAGTGCTGATCAGGCTCGCCTTCTCCCAGCCGACCGGGCCACTCGCCGTCCCGCTTCCAGGCACTCCTCCATAATAGCCACTCATGTAATCGACGGAGTTCCAGTTCAACTTGTAATCGGTGGCATCACCCAACCCCTTGATGGTGAAGCTGACCTCACCACCACCGGCGACACCATCCACCTGCCCACCACCCCAGTTGCCGGTCTGCTCGGAGTACAGATTGAGCCAGACAGACTTCCCGGCGGCAATCCCGGATATCGTCCCACTCACCGAGGCCCCGGAGGACATCTGGAAGTTGATATCCTTCGCACTGGCGCTCGTGACATCGATCAGGGTCGCACTCTCCTCGGACGAGGCCCCCTTGTAGAAATTCGTCCGATAAGAGCCACTCCCCCCCCAAACCACCGCAATGTAGTCCGCGGCAGGCTCCACCTTGACGCTGTAGAAACCGTTCTCGTCGGTACTTGCCCCGCGGAACTGGGTGTAGTCCGCCGTGTGAATATCCACCCACATCCAGGGCAGGCCCTTGCCCTCGCTGTCGACCACACGCCCGGAGATCGTATTGCCCTGGCTCAGGACGAAGGAGACCGTCCCATCGCTCAGCCGCTCACCCGGCTGCGGCACGATGAAGCCGCCATCGTCCTCGACTCCTCCTTCCATATCGACCGCAAACACCCCGGTGACACCCGTCGATGAGACCTCCACCAGCACAGGCCTCGGCGGAATGAAGTCAGGAGTCCACAGGTTCACCTCGTAATAGATCGAATCATCCCCGGTCGGAGGCTGAACCTGGATGCTGAAGGCCCCGGTCGCGCTGGTCTCGTCGCCACCACCCTGGCCCGAATCACGCGACCAGGCATTCACCCAAACACCCGGCACTCCTGCAGTCCCATCCGTCACGGTGCCGACAATCTTGACCCCGGAAGAAGCCCGGATCACGAGACCCGTCTCCCCGCTACCAATGTCGGACGTCGGCCAATCGCTGCTGTCGGTGGCAAACTCCGCCGCCAGACTCCAATCGGCCGAAAGCCGATACCCCTCCGCAGCCGTGCCGGCAACCACACCACCCATGAAGTCAACCCGTCCGGCCTCGCAGGTGGCCAGATCCTCATTGGGATTGTTCGGATCGCACCACTGCGGCCAGACCCTGACCTGGAACTTCTCCTTCGCCGCCGTCACCTGGCTGGCCGAAGGAATGTTCAACTCGAACGTACCATCCTCTCCGGTGGGCGCTCCACCAAAGTCACTGTCGACCCAGGCGTCGGGGATCCCCGCCCCCGAACCGTCTGTCAACCGCCCCTTGAGTACCCGCCCCGAATCAACCATCACACCGACCGTCACCGACTGGTCGACCAGAATCTGCGTGACGATATGCGGATCCCACTGCGCCATGATCGCACCAGGGACCATGCCCGCCACCTGACCATCGATGAAGGTGGCATCCTTGTACAAGAGGACCGTGGTCGCACTGATGGCGCTGCCACGAACGACCGGCTCGCTCACCGAGTCGGTAGCGCTCCAGCCGCTCACCCAGGTGGCGTCCGGAGGAGTAACCCAGTTGCCACCCGTAAACTTCACCAGCGGTTCACCGGGGGCAGCACAACCCGCCGGCAACGGATCCGGCGCCGTACGGGCATCCCCACACCAAACTGGCCACACCTCGATCACGTAATTCTTGCCCGGCGTCACATTGGCGCTGAAGGAGCCGTCCGTGCCACTCTCCGCCCACGAAAACCCAGTCCAGTCGGTGGAGTGAATGTTGAGGTGCGCCCCAGGAACAGGCGTGCCATCCGGTTTCACCACCACACCCGAGAGCGTCTTGCCCGCCTGCATCGTCACATCGACCGTCGTGTCCGAAAACACCTGGAAGAGATGCGCGGTATTCCAATCCCCTGCCACCCCACCCTGTCCATCGGCAAACCCGGGAACCAACGTCAAGGGATTGCCATCCGCCCCCTCGACCACCCGCTCGACTGGCGGGGTCACGCTCCAATCCATGTACTTGGTCGCGATCTCGACCCGATAAAGCGCCGGGGCCACCCCCATCGAAAACCGCCCGGAAGCGTCCGTCGTCGCATCCTCCCACCGACCCTGAGTACCACTCGCCGGATCCCACTCTGGCTGGGCCATCACCCGAACCCCGACCACTGGCGCACCGCTGGAATCGGTCACTGTACCCGACAGCGTGACATCCTCGCGTGTCATGGTCCCACCACTCCCCACCGAAACATCCACCACGGTGTCAGCGGCAATCGCATAGACCTTGGCCAGCAAGAATTCAGGCGTCATCACCACCGGATCCGCCTCCGAGGGATAGACCCCGGAAAAACCGGGAAGCTCGAACTTGACCTTGAAGCTCCCGGGCATGACCTCCAGACTGTATTGACCGTTCGGACCCGTAGAAACATCCCCAACCTGCTTGACCAGCTCACCCGTGGCGCCAACCAGTTCGGCCACCACCCGCACGCCGGCAACCGGCCCCATGCTGTTCGTCACCGTCCCGGCAATCTTCACCGCTGGCACCAGAGAAGCCGTCGTCAAGGCGAAGTCGACCACAGTCGCCGACGCCACCGTCCAGCTCTTCGCCTCCCCTGGATCGTTGGTCAGCCCCCCGGCGGCGTCATGACTCACCCCAGAGAAACCCCTTGGGAAAACAACAACGTGCCAGGCACCGGGGATGACCGAGGCCTCATATCCGCCAGCCTCGTCGGTCATCGTCTCCTGCACCATCCCGGGCTGACCATCGCCCCGAACCTGGATCAACTCCACCCGAGCACCAACCACAGGCGCTTGCGAAGCATCGGTGACCGTACCGGTCACCGCCACCTTGGCCACGAGATCCGCGTCACGAACCGCAAAATCGATCTGAGTCGCCGCACCGGTCGCCCCTGCGTACAGCATATGCACTTGCGCCGCGTAACCATCGATCGTCAGAAGCTCCGGGTTGGCCGCCGAATGGTACAGCCCGGCATACCCCTGCATCCGCACCCGAACCTTGTAGCTCCCCGGCTGGAGTTCCAGCCGATACGCGCCGCTGCCATCGGTGACCGCCGTCACCGGCTCGATACCCCTTGGCCCATCCGTCCGTTGCGCCAGGATCGTCGCCCCAACCAATGCAGAACCGTCATCGGCGTCAGTCGCCGTGCCCGTCACGACGACGTTGGCAACCTGATTCTGACCCGTCAGGTCAAAATCAACGAACATGTCCTCACCCGCGAACTCAAAGATGTAGGCATTGTCCGCGTCTGGAACCAAAACATCCGGATTGAACATGGAGGGGTAGAGCCCCGCAAATCCGGGAACCTGGATCTCTACCTTGTAAGCCCCCGGGGGCAACCTGCCGCTGAATCGTCCGTCCGGACCCGTCATCGTCTCGAACGTCTGCCCCTCCCCCGCCGTCGCGTGGGCCCGCAGGACCACGCCGCCAGCGCCGGCGCCGCTCCTCGTGACCGTCCCCTGGACATTCACCAGCGAGACCTGGCTCTCGGCAGTCAGCACGACATCAACGACATTCGGCGCAGCAGTGCCAACATCGTAGACATTGGCCTCATCCCGCACCATCGTCATGACCGCAGGATCCTCCGCAGAGGGATAAACCCCCACATAACCGGGACGCCCGACCTCAACCTGGTAAAGCCCGCCCGGCAGATAGAGCTTGTACTCGC
Source organism: Magnetococcales bacterium (assembly GCA_015229005.1). Taxonomy (GTDB): domain Bacteria; phylum Pseudomonadota; class Magnetococcia; order Magnetococcales; family JADGCL01; genus JADGCL01. Next base: position 6,131 of record JADGCL010000015.1, on the reverse strand, counting down.
CGCCAGGACCCGCATACACCTCGAAGAAACGAGACTGCGTCGCCACCCCGGCGTCGCCTTCACCCGCCTCCCCCTGGACCTCATGAAAACGCACCCACGCCCCACCAACCCCGCCATCGGCGTCCGTGATGCTCCCCGTGACCGAGGCCAACTGCTGGAGCCCCGCAGGATCAATCTCGACATCAATCACCGACCCGCCGGTCGCCGGCGTGGCCCCAGGAACCGGGATCCCAAAGAGAAACGCCTCGTCCGGGCTGTCGGTCAACGCCCCTGGCGTGGCCCCGTCGGAGCGGAACAACGGCTCGTAACCATGCTTCACCACCTTGACCCGATAAACCCCGGGCGGAAGCTGAAGCTCGTAACGCCCCCCCGCATCGGTGAACCCAACATACGAATGCCCACGGCCCCAGGCCTCTTCCAGAATGACATCCACCCCGGCAAGACCCTGACCGCCCGTAGCCGTCACCACACCAGTCACCCGCTCCAGGGCCGTCATGGCAGCCGTGCTGAGCTGAAAATCAACCAGCACCCCAGTGGCAGCAGCGGTCGACCCACTGGAACTCCCCCCGACCTCGAAGGCAACCGCCTGGCCAGGATCCGTCGTCAGCTGCGTGGCATCCGTCAACGAGGCCCGGTACTGCTCCATGAAGCCCGGCATCGACACCCGCATCCGATAGACCCCGGGCGGAACAAACAGCTCGTAGCTCCCCCCCATGGAGGTGCCCGAACCAACCACCTTCATCGGATCCATGAGATCCTGCGCCGAAACCCACGCTCCAAACAGTCCAGTCGTCGTCGACGGCGTCGGCGCAGACATCACCGACCCGTAGATCTTCATCAAAGGCACCGCCAGACTGTCGGAAAGCAGCACATCCAGCGAGGTCGCCGCACCCCCTTCAACCGCAGGGACATTGAACGCAAACGCCTCATCCCGACTCGTCGACAACTGCGAAGGATCGGTCTCCGAGATCCGGAAAAGACCCGCATACCCGGGCTTGCGGACCCCAACCGTGTACTGCCCGGGCGGAACGAAGAACTGATAGCCTCCCTCGGGATTCGTCCCCTGACCAAACATCACCCCGTCAACACCAACCCCTTCGAGTTCCACCTGGACTCCCGGCAGCGCCGCACCGGTCTGTGCATCACGGACCACACCATGAACCTCCACCAGGGCAACCAGATCAGCAGCCGCAAAGGTCAGGTCGATCGTCGCGTTGTTCACCCCATCCAGGAAAAACGGAAATGCATGGTCAAGGTCCGAGACCGCAAAGGTGGTATTGTCCTGGAAGTTCAGGTTCACAAACACCGGAGCATAACCCGGAGCCTGGACCTCCACCCGGTAGGCGCCCGGAGAGACCATCAACTCGTACCGGCCCTCACCGTCCGTCAGCGCCCGCAGCGGCTCCGAATCGCTCATCCCCAACTGCCAGAGGCGAACCTCCGCACCCGCAACCGCCGTCTCCTGCCCGGTCGCCCCCTGGCGAATCGTCCCCGAAAGCGGAACCATGGAGACAACGTCCGTCGGATCGATCGTGACATCGATCACACCATGGCTCGAATCCACCGGAAACCAGTAAGCCTGAGAGGGATCGCTCTTGGCGGAATTGCTCCCCGTGGCATCCTTGCCGACGAAGATCACCCCTTTCCCGGGGGCGCTCAACTCGACCGTGTAAAGCCCGGGCGGCACCGCCAGCTCATAACGACCGTCGGCACCGATGATCGTCGAACTCGGGTTGGCATCCTCCACCCCGGCCGGCCTCAAGGTAAGGGTCGCCCCCATGACTGGAGTGCCGCCGACCACCGTGACCATGCCACTAACAGAAACCAAGTCGATGAGATCTCCCGACGAAAGCGCCAAGTCGATCGTGGTATTCGTACCCTCGGCAACAAAGACCTCGAGCGCCCCCGTCAGGTCGGTCACCGTGAAGGCCCCAGAAGCCTCCGGCCCAACATAAACCGGGGCCGAACCAGGAGGCTGAATCTCGACATGGTAGGAACCGGGCGCCACCTGCACCTCATAGTGACCGGTCGCATCCGTCACCGCCCCGGTCGGAGTCGCCTCACTCACCCCGGTCGGCCAGAAGCGGACCGAAGTCCCGACAACCCCCGACCCCCCCGACATGGTCAAAGTACCACTCACCACAATCAAGGACCGGACATCGTCCGCCCCAAGCGTCAGGTCAAAGACGTGGTCCGTCGTCGAAACAAAGAGAGGATAGGCGCTCTCCCGGTTGGGAACCGCCGCGTTCGCCGGCGGCGTCGCCGCATAATCCCGACCAACCCAGACCGATGCCGAACCCGCCGGCTGGACCTCCATCCGGTAGGAGCGGGAGGCCAAATGCACCTCATAAAGCCCAACCGCATTGGTGACCGCCTCGATCGGGGCAACCCCCTCGGCCCCCTCCATCCAGAACCGGACATGGGCCCCGACCACCGCACCCTCGCCCTCCAAGGTGACCGTCCCGCTCACCTCGACCAGGCTCTCCATGGCCGCATCAGGCACCATCAGGCTGATCGATGCGTTGGTCGTCTGGCTGACGAAGAAAGGAAACGCCTGGTAGGGGTTGGCAACAGGTTCGTTCGCCCCCGTCGGCCCCATGCCGACGAACACCGGCGCCTTGCCGGCAATCTCGACCCCAACCACGTAGACGCCAGGGGCAAGATCAAGCTCGTAGGCCCCCGAGCCGTCGGTCACGGCATCCTCGGACTCGAAGTTCCCCGTCCCATTCTGATACCAAAACCGCACCGTCGCCCCGACAATGCCGCCGCTCGTGCCGGTTATCGACCCCCCAACCGTCACCAGCGAAACCAGATCCGTACTCGCAACCGTCAGGTCGATCGTGGTGTTGTGCGTTGCATCGATCAGGAATGGGAATGCCTGATCGGGCGAACCGGCCACCTCGTTCGCATCGGTGGCACTCTTGCCGATGAAGAGACCAGCCGAACCCATCGGCTGCACCTCGACATGGTAGGTCCCCGGGGGAATGTCGACAGAATAGGTACCGTCAGCACTCGCCATCGCGTAAAACGGAACACTCGTCTCGACCCCAACCGGCCAGAAACGGACATCGGCCATGGTGAAGTGGGTGCCATCGTTCTTGGCGATCGTACCCGTAACCGCCACCAGGCTGACCAGATCCGCCGCCCCAAGGGTCAGGTCGATCTCGGTGTGGGAGCCCATATTCACGTAAAAACCAAAGGCCAGCTCCTTGCTGCCCACCGCCATCGTCCCGCCCGTGGCATCCATGCCAACATAGACCGGCGCCTTCCCCTCCGGAGTGATCTCAACCACATAGGAACCCGGGGAGACGGCCAGGCTGTAAACACCGCTTCCATTGGTATAGGCCTCATACCACTGGTCGCCCGATGCCCCTGAAGCCCAGAACCGCACCCGCGCATCGACCACCGGTTCGGTCCCCTGGAGAACCTGCCCCCCCACCGAAACGAGGGAGACCAGATCCGTTACATTCACCAGAATCGACATCGGATTGTGGGACGTGGCATCAATGAAGATATCCTGCGCCAGCATCGGCGAGGCAACCGTCCCGACCGTGCCATCCGCCTGAAGCGTGCCGAAGACCGGGGTCTGCCCCATGAACTGGACCTCGACCCGATACATCCCCGGAGCCACCATCACCTGAAAATCCCCGGTGGCAGCAGCCATGGCGGTGACCGGCTCACCCCCCATGGCACCGCTCGGCAGGAAACGGACCTCGGCGGGAGCCATCTCCGACCCGTCACTCCTATGGACACTGCCCGTCAGCGTCACCAACGAGGCCAGGGTACTCGAATCCATGCCGACATCGAGGAGCAACGTTGAGGTCACGTCGAAGAAACGAGCATCCATCATCGCCGTACTGGTCCCCAACGGCGCCGCCGTACCCGAAACATAGACAGGCGCCTTGCCGGGAACCTCGATCTTGAAGGCGTAGAACCCCGGAGGCAGGTGCATCGAGAACGCACCGGCAGTGACAGTCGCCTTGTCTTCGTCGTTCGTTACCGACCCGGGAGTCATGCTCAGCGCCCGAACTTCCCCGGACGCGAGCGGAACCCCGCCGTCGCTGATCGTACCGGTCACCGCCACCCGCACCGCCGGCGTCACCGTCACCGTGGCCGTGTTCGACTCCAACGACCCGTTGGTGATCTTGTAGGTGAACGTATCGACCGTGGTGGACGTGGCGGACGCCGTGTAGGCAAAGGCACCCGTCGACGGGTCGACAATCGTCACAGTGCCACTCTGGGGCTGATCAACGATGGCGAACGTGGACCCGGGAACATTGCTGATTCCCAGGTTGAGAATCCCCTTGTAAACCCCGCCCTGCGGAACCGAAAGGGCCACATCCTCCGCCACCAGGGCCGTGGCCGGGACCACCCCTTCATCCCTCAGTCCGACCCCCATCCCGGACCACCCGTCCCCCGCCTCATATTCGACGAACGCGAACACCTTCCCATCGGCAGAAATAAACCCAAAAATCTCACCGCCATCGGTCGTGATCGACAGACCACCATCATCCGCTACGGTATAGGCGACCGAATCCGTCTCCAGCGGCAGATGGGACGAGTAAACCTCCTGGTAGGTCAACTGCCCATCCCCGTGTATCGCGATCCCGGCGTACCCCGCCCAACCATCCGACCCCATCTGCACCATGGCAAAATTGCCGGCGGGGGTCGCAGCCGTCATCCCCGTGCCGGCCTTGGCACCGATCAGGATCATCGGCTGCCCACCCATACTGCCACCACCAACCATGCCGCCGCTGAAGAGGCTCCCATCCGGACTCATCTGGGCAAAGACGGGCGACTCACCCGGCTCCGCTATGATGACACCACCGGTCGGCATCACCGTGTAGGCAAAACTCCCCGTGGAGGTACTCCCATCCGAAACGAAAGAGGACTGGTAGGTCCCGGCCCCCATCCCGTCGAAGGTAACCGTCCCCTTCTCCACGCGGTTACCGCCGATCTCTGCCACTATGTAATGATAGGCTCCCGTCAGATCGGCTGCACTCCTGCCTGTCGACTGGCGGATCATCATCCCGACGGACTTCCAGGTGGCATCCAACTCCACCATCAACCCGACATCGCCGCCCAGTCCCAGAATCCCCTTGTTCGTATCCAGGGGATCCGCAGGATCGCTCACCACAAAGCGCCCCCCGGACGTGTCGAACTCCGCCACAAAGCTACCGGTCTCCGTGGTCCCGTCGGTACACTGGGTGTCCGCCCAGGTGCCCGCCGTCGGGGTGGTCGGGGTGACCGTCGTCAAGCAGGCCTCCGCCGTGGCCTGGTTGAACGAGAGGTTGGCAAGGGTATAGGTGCCGACAAAGTCCGCACCTCCCGACGCCAGGGCGTAACCGCCCAGCAGGATGCCCCCGAAGAGAACTCCGAGACACGCGATGAGACCTGATCTGATCCACTTGCCTACCATTACCAACCTCCACGAAGCTGGGTTTCCCAACTCGATCAATACCCGCCTGCACCTGCCCCCTGCCGAACCCGAACCACTGCCCCATCACTCACGACGACACGACCACCGACAACACAGGCACAACGACATACCCCCACAAAACCCGGCCCGCCGTCCCCGGCAGGTCGCAAGCCCGCCCTTCAACAGATTCTCTACCTCTGGGCCCGCAAACGCGCCAGTTCGGCATTTCGCGCCTGCCTTGCCTCCGACGCCGCCCGCGCGGCCTGGGCCCTCCCACGACCCGAAAACACGGCGACCTGGTTCTGATAGAGCCTCTGCTCCTCCGCCGGGCTCTTCAAGGCAGCCAGCTGCGCCATCAGGTCGGCCACGTTCCTCTGGTTATCCATCATCAACTGCACATTGTTCTGCTTGGAGCGAACCAACTGCCCCTTCAGGTTCTTCATGTTCCGGAGGTTGACGCTCGCGTCCCCGACCCCCTGGGAAAGATCGCGTTGGACCTGGGCAATCTCGTGGTTCAGGGCTGCGCTCTCGCCAGCAGCCTTGCGACCAAGAAGCGCTCCCATCCTCTGCGCCTCGGCCAACGCCGCCATGACAAGAGCCGGAGACCCCTCCGCCATGGGACTCGATCCCGCTGCCCGGGCCGCCGCCATCTTCTTGCCACCGACCGGCTCCTCCCCACCCTTGCCGGCAGCCCCCCCCTCCTTCTTCTTCT